>DASWDX010000068.1:0-18639 GCA_036395055.1 Pyrinomonadaceae bacterium
TGAAAAGGAATATGAGAAGCAGTCGGCAGAGTATGAAGCTAAATACAAGGGCCAGAATGAAAGTCCGGAAAGCAAGCTTGCGATAGCGAATATCAATCAACTGGTCGACCGAATTATTGATGCGCTTGCCCGAGCCGTGGCGGTCGCGGGTACCGATGCCGCCTCTCAGCAATCAAAGGCGCAATGGCTCGCACGTCTGACGGAACTCTACAAGTTTCGCCACAACCAGTCGGATGCCGGGCTCACGGATCTAATCGCCAGCGTCATGTCTAAACCGTTGCCGCCGGTGCCAACGCGGCTTACGACGCTACCCGTTACTACGCCGGCCACGTCAAATACGCCCCCCACCGGAAGTGTGAGCGATACCGGCTCAGCGCCAGCGTCCGCGGCATCGACTACGACCAACAACACACCTGCGGGTACTTCATCGTTGACGACGACGTCTAAAACCACTACGACGCCTGCCGCGACTACGAGCAGCACGAAGGCTCCAGCTAAACCGAAAAAGCGAAACAATCATCGACGCCAGTAAAAACAAACCAGCCGATTAGGGCTCTTCATTTCACAGCCGGAAGCTTTGTCTCTTGAGTGCGACGACGCTTCCGGCTTTGTTACAATTAAACTGCCTTGAAGAAACAGGGGATTACACTTCCGGACCTTGACCTCCTGGAAACTGTTTTAGCTTACAAGTTTCAAGACCGCGCCTTGCTCGAGCGAGCAGTTACGCATCGCTCCTGGGCTCACGAGCAGGTGGCGCCGGGAGCGGAAGATCTAGCGCGTCGGCTTCACAACGAGGCGCTGGAATTCCTCGGCGACTCCGTGTTAGGACTGGTGGTAGCTGACTATCTCTGCAAGGCATATCCGGCTGGCACCGAGGGGGAACTCTCGCGAATGAAGCATCGATTGGTGAGCGCGCCGACGTTGGCAGAAGCTTCGCTACGCTTGAACCTCGGCGATTTTTTGCGCTTTGGTCGCGGAGAAGAGAAGAGCGGGGGCCGCCGCAAGGATGCTCTCCTGGCTGACGTGTTGGAGGCACTGGCGGGCGCGATTTTTGTTGATGGCGGGCTGGCCTCGGCAACAGCTTTCGTTCGGCACGCATTGGGCGAAGAGTTACAGAAAGTTACTCCCAGCGCTGCGGCCGAAGCCGACTACAAGACAATGCTCCAGGAGAAACTCCAGGCAGAACGCCGCCCGGCGCCAAAGTATATTGTGGTCGAAGCGGTTGGGCCGCCACATCGCCGCACTTTCCATGTTGAAGTGAGTTGGGATAATGGCAGCGTACGGGCACAAGGTCGTTCGAAGAAGACGGCGGAAGCTGCTGCGGCGAAAGAGGCCCTGGCCTTTATGAGGTCTGACAGGATAGAGGGGTGAAGTTGGCCGCGACCCCCTGGTTTCGGAAGCTTGGCTCTATTCCATGCAGCAGCCCTTCACTTACGCTCTGGGTTCTGACACAACGCAACTTGACCACGGCAATTTAGGTATCTAGGATGATCCGTAAATGACGAGCAATCTTTCCAGCGGGCGAGCCTCGACCGGCGTGTCGGAAACAAAAACGGACTCGAAGACGTCTGTTTTTTCTCGAATCTTCAATCGTAACGGCCACGGTGGGACGCCGGAGCCGGAAACGAAACCAAAGGGTCCGTCAAAGTCTGTCTCACGCGAGTATTTTGAGTCGGCTGTGGTTACAGTAATCATGGCCCTTTTTGGCATGACCTTCATAGTGCAGGCTGTGAAGGTGCCGACGGGATCCATGCAAAATACGATTACTATTGGTGATCATCTATTAGTTAATAAATTTATTTTTGCACCCGGCGAGTCCCTGCCTTTTCTTCCGCAACGGGAAATCAAGCGCGCCGATATTATTGTTTTCAAATATCCGGGAAATCGCTATGAGCCAAAGCGTGATGAGAGGCCTGACAATAAGCCAATCGTCACCAACTACGTCAAACGAGTTATTGGACTGCCGGGCGATCGTATTCGCATGGACGGCAGAAATGTGGTCGTGAACGGCAAGCCACTTCCGGAACATCAGATTGAAGCGATCGATCACAACGACAAGGCACCCCTTGAGATTGTGAAAGACCCGGAGCGAAGGCCCGGCGATCTCTATGATGTTTACTACAGTCCGGACTTTGTCGAGGAAGACTACCCCATCTTTAAACCGCCGCCGTCAGGTGTCGGAGATGGCCACGAGATCGTGGTGCCCCCAGATAAATATTTCGTCATGGGTGACAACCGTAACAATAGTGAAGACAGTCGCTACTGGGGTTTTGTATCCCGGGAACTTGTGATTGGTCGCGCGATGTTTGTTTACTGGTCTTACGACGAAAGCGCTCCTGCCAACGGCAATTTACTTCTGGACTTTGTTAACAACACGCGCTGGAGTCGTACCGGTACGTTTGTGAAGTGATGGTCGTGGTCGAGGTGTTTCTGCTGCAAGGAACTCGCACCTGGTAGAACGGCGGACCCGGCGGGCTATTCAGCCGAGCCAATACGCTAGCACCCTGATAAAATTTCTCAGCGCATCCCCTAATCAAAGCTTGTATTGGCTCAATCTGCGAGGTGCTAAGATTCTGTCGCTTCGTGGACCCAAGCCATTCCTGAGTGGAGTCGAGGGGGTTATTTTTGAACTGGAAAAGTTTCGTCGGCCGACTCTGGAAGCGCATCAATGATCACGACATCTTCGGGCGTGCCGCTCAGCTTTCTTATTATTTTCTCCTGGCCCTTTTCCCGCTCCTGTTGTTTCTCATGACCCTGCTTGGCTACTTTGCCCAGGCTGGATCCGATCTGCGTCACAAAATGCTTACTTATCTCGGTACCGTAATGCCGTCTTCCGCAGTAACTCTGGTGCAGACTACGCTCGATGAAATCAGCACCGGACGCGGCGGAGGCAAACTCTCGCTGGGCATTCTCGCTGCTCTGTGGGCTGCCTCTAACGGAATGGGCGCGATTAGCGTCACGCTCAACGCGGCTTACGGACTGAAGGAAGAGCGGACCTGGTGGAAGGTAAGACTGATCGCTATCTCCCTGACGATTATGGTTTCGATAGTCATTGTAGTAGCGCTGGCTATTGTCTTGTATGGAGGATACATCGGCGAGCGAGTGGCCATATACTTTGATTTTAGCGCGGCCTTTACAATCGCCTGGAAAGTGCTGCAGTGGCCCATCGCTCTCGTGTTCCTGCTGCTTACTTTCGATCTTATCTATTACTTCGCTCCGAATGACAGGCGACCAAAGCGAAAGTTTTGGAATGCCGGGGCAGCAATCGCGGTCGTTCTCTGGTTGCTCGTCTCGTTCGGCTTCAGGGTTTACCTCCACTTCTTCAATTCCTACAGTGTAACGTACGGTTCGCTGGGTGCTTTGATCGTGCTTATGCTGTGGTTCTATTTTACCGGTCTGGCCATTCTGATTGGCGGAGAGATCAACTCAGAGTTGGAACAGCACGATACAAGCTCATGAGAGAGACACTCAACCCCCGACTTCTTCACTCTGACTCATTTCCGAAGCTCGCGGCCGGGATTTGTTCCACGGCTCTGCTTCTATTTTTTCTGGTTCTGACACCAATGGTGGTGTCCGCGCAGGAAAAGGCGGTTGCTCCGAAAATGGGCCTCGCAAAGCCTAAGACGAATCAGACTAAGACTGCTCGGAAGAAAGTGCCTGCAAAGAAAGCGACTCAAACACGGGCCGCGGACGAATTAGCTAGACTTCGAGAGGAGTTTATTAAGGCTACCAAAGATTACAAGACGAGCCTGGAAAAGCTACGCGAGAGTTATGATAAGGATGTGCGGAGAGCGGAAGATGAACTAACTAAATCAAGGGAACTATTCGCCGCGGGCTTGATCTCAAGAAAAACGCTGGAAGCTGGCGAAGCGCAGGTTGCGCAAGCGAAGGATAAGGTCGCTGAAGTGGAGAGACGGATGGGTAGTGCCGACTCTCAGATTGCCGACACGCTGCTTGAGGCCGAAGCTGAAGCAAAGCTGGCGAAGAGCAAACCGATGCGGAAGGGCGGCATAATGAGGACTACCGCGTTCACTCGCTACAACGGTGCCGCCGTTTGGAATCTGTCAGACGCCTGGAAAGTTCAGCGGTTCTTCCTTGATGCGTTTAGGAAACCGTTACCGATTGCCGTTTTCGGCCAGGGCTCAATCCACGATCGATGGCGCCTTGATCACCATAACGCGATGGATGTTTCGCTACATCCTGATGGCTTGGAAGGACAAGCGTTGCAGGGCTTTTTGCGCGCTAACGGCATTCCTTATCTGGCGTTTCGTGAAGCAATCCCGGGGACAGCTACTGGACCGCACATTCATATCGGTCGTCCGTCGCATCGATACTAAGCAAGAAAAAGCAGACAACGCTTCGCCCCAGTATCTTGTTAGTCTTGTAAATCCTGTCTCGTTCCGTTGACTCGTGATAATGACAATGGAGGACTAGTGTCTAACCAAAACTTCGCAACCGTCCTCTTCATCACAGTTTTTCTTTTTGGGACAGTCTCGACAACGGCGCAGATGAACAAGTCCCGGTCATCGGATATTTCACTAACGCAAGCTCAGGCGTCGCATTTTGCGCAGCTCGCTCTCAAATGTATTTCCAGAGAATATCCAAACAAGCCGGAACATGTATTGAATGATTCCGGCGATGTGGAAAGTCCAAAAACACTGCACCCTGCTTTCTATGGTTGTTATGACTGGCACTCGTCCGTTCACGGCAACTGGATGCTGGTCCGTCTGCTGAGAATGTTTCCAGATCTTCCCGAAGCGAAAGAAATTCGCAAAGCAATTGACGCTAATCTGCGCGCAAAAAACATTCTCGTGGAAGTTGCCTATCTCAAGGAGAAAAACCGCCAGTCATTTGAACGAACTTATGGTTGGGCGTGGTTGCTGAAACTTGCGGAAGAGCTGTCATTGTCGAGCGACGCGGACGCGAAGAAGTGGTCAAACGATTTGAAACCGCTCGTCGATGCGCTGGTAAATGCGTACGTCGTCTTTTTGCCTAAACAAACCTATCCGATTCGCACCGGTGTCCATCCCAACACGTCCTTCGGGTTGGCTTTCGCCTATGACTATGCAAAAGCGGCGGGTAACGAAAACCTTGCAAGCCTCATTGCAGAGCGGAGCCGAACCTACTTTGCAAAAGACGCGAACTATCCCGCTGCCTGGGAGCCAGGTGGTGAAGACTTCTTTTCACCAGCCCTGATGGAAGCCGACCTAATGCGTCGTGTGATGAGCGCACCCGAGTTTCGCCGTTGGTTTCACCGTTTTCTGCCCCAACTCGCGGTAAGGGCGCCGAAGACGTTCCTTAATCCGGCAACCGTAACAGATCGTAGTGATCCCAAGCTCGTGCATTTGGATGGTCTTAATCTCAGTCGTGCCTGGTGTATGCGTAGCATTGCTGCTGCGCTGCCGGCAAACGATCCGGCGCGAGATGCGTTGGCCAAGTCCGCCCGACTTCATGCGAACGACGCCCTCGCTCACGTTGCGAGCGGCGACTACGCCGGCGAACACTGGCTGGCTTCTTTCGCCGTTTATTTGCTTTCGACGCCTGAGCCATGAACTGTTTTTCCTTCCTTTGCGTGGTCGTTGCCTGCTTTGCGGTCCAACTCTTCGGCCGCATACAAACGAAAAGTAAAGCGCCACAAATGTAGAGACTATGCGAAGGCAAGGATGATTCAGAGAGCTTGCAGTAATTCGAGGACTTACGATTAAATCACTATTATGCTTAAAACAATTACATCCTTATGTGTAGTCGCGGTTATTTGTTGTGGCTGCTCAAAAAATTCTGGCGGGGTTAGACCGAACAGTACGGTTTCTCAACCCTCCAACAGCACGGCCGGGCAATCTTCTGGTAACTCAGCGTCGGCGCAAAACGTCGCCGGCGAATTTCGCTTCAAAGTTCCTGACGGCTGGACGGTTGAAACGCCAACCTCCGAGATGCGTGTGGCCCAATACAAATTGCCAAAGGCTGACGGTGACAGTGAGGATGCGCTGCTTGTCGTCTACTATTTTGGACAAGGTCAGGGAGGATCGGCCCAGGCTAACATCGACCGGTGGATAAATCAGATAAAGCAGCCAGATGGACAGGACTCCAAGGAAAAAGCGAAGACCGAGACGCTGACCGTTAACGGTCTGCAAGTGAACACAGTTGACGTCAGTGGAAACTATGCTGGAGGAATGTCGCCGGATAGTGCTCCGGCGAATAACAAATCGATCTACCGACTTCGTGCGGCCGTGGTCGAGACGCCCAGGGGCTCTTATTTCGTGAAACTGACGGGCCCTGAAAAGACCGTCGGCCATTGGGATCAGGCTTACAACGATTACATCAAATCTTTCGAGTTCAAGTGACCTCTCGCAAGGTTGAATTTGTCGAAAGCGAAATCCAATCCGATTGTTCTTTACGACGGTGTTTGCGGACTTTGCAATCGTCTCGTTCAGTTTCTTCTTAAGCGCGATACTCATGACCATTTTCGATTCGCGTCTCTGCAAAGTGAATTCGCCAACAATCTGCTAACGCATCACAGCCTGGATGCTAATGACCTCGATACAGTCTATGTTGTGAAGGATTATGGTCAGCCTAACGAGCGCCTGCTCGCACGCTCCGACGCAATCCTTTTCATGCTGACTCAGCTTGGCGGATTTTGGCAGGCGGCGCGGCTTGCGCGCGCACTACCAGGAGCGTTGCGGGATGCGGTTTACGGTATCGTTGCTCGTAATCGTTATCGCGTTTTTGGCAAGCACGAATCCTGTATGCTGCCGGAACCGAAACATCGCGCGAAGTTTTTGGATGTGTAATAAGCGACGAGCCCCCAATCAGAGCGACTGGGGGCCGAGTCGGTTGCACACAATTTATATTCAAGCGCGTTTACGCGTGCGTAGCCCTTACCTGCGTCTGCGCGACGCTGCCCGCAACTGCTTGATTTGTCCTTTCAATTGTTCAATCTCCTTCTGTTGCTCTTTGATGGCGTTGAGCATGGTCCAGAGGATCGGGTCGTTATTAACTTGCAAGTAGCCGTTCTCGTTCCTGGTTACGGCTTCGGGAATGATCTTCTGTACTGTCTGGGCTCCAAAGCCGATATGTTCTTCGTTTGACTTTAGGCCTAGGGGATTGGTTTGTGTGTACTCGTAACGAAGCGGCTGCAACCGCATAACAGCTCTGAGTCCACTGTTGAAGCCGCCCTTGATGTTCTTCAAACGCTCAGAAAATGGTGCCCCCGGCGCGATTCCAACGCGCGACCTTCCGCTTAGGAGGCGGACGCTCTATGCAACTGAGCTACGGGAGCACAACTAGTGAATCGTAAATGGTAAATCGTGAATGGTAAAGCGGGCAGTGGCGACGGTGATTGTTACCTGTCACCGTTACGGCAAGCCCGCAGCATTCGGGAACGGGCTAAGCCAACTGACCACTATCTTAGCTTTGATACTTAATCAACGATCGCACGTCATAGCCATTGAGTTTCTGTCGACCCTGTAGAAATTCGAGTTCCACCACGAATACGAGACCGGCAACCGTTCCGCCTAATCCCTCGACGAGATCGCACACAGCTTTCGCGGTGCCGCCGGTTGCCAGCAGGTCGTCTGCGATGATCACTCGATGACCATTCCCTACGGCATCTCGATGAATCTGCAAAGTGTCCTGGCCATACTCGAGGTCATATGAGATCGAGGCGCATTCCGCCGGTAGCTTTTTTGGTTTACGCACTGGCACGAAGCCGGCGCCCAAATGGTAGGCCAGTGCCGGCGCAAAGATGAAACCGCGTGCTTCGACGCCAATTACCGTATCTACCTTTTCGCCTTCATACTCCGCTGCCAGCGCATCCACGGTTTTGCGCAAGCCGTCCGGATGTTTCAACAAGGTAGTAATGTCGTAAAAGTTTATGCCGGGCTTAGGAAAATCCGGCACTTCGCGAATTAGTTTTTTTAAGTCATCCATAAAGAGAGAAGACAGAAGACAGAAGACAGAAGACAGAAGACAGAATTCAGGACTCAGGACTCAGGACTCAGGAGTCGGTAGTCGGAGGTTCGGTGGTCAGCCTGTGTGGTTACAATGGCTCGTACTGACTCCTGTGTCCTGTCTCCTGAATTCTGTCTCCTGAGTCCTGACTCCTTTCCTTCTCATTGTTCTATTCTGAAAGAAGGATAGAGGCCGGTCGGCTCCAGGCCGATTTCCTCAACCTGCTCGACCCGAGACCATTGCGGTCCAGTTACCAGATCTTTCTTAAACTCTTCGACGTCACTCGGGGAGCCTTCAGCAAGCGCCTCAACTGTTCCATCCGGACAGTTGCGTACATAACCCAGAACCTGGTGGCGTGCTGCGGCACGTTGCGCGAAGAAGCGATACCCGACTCCCTGCACGTCACCCTTTATCAAAAACTTCCGCGCCACTTTCGCCATCCTAGGCTCCGTTGTCAATGATTACTTGCCATTGGTCCGTGACTTTTCTAAGCACAACATCGATTCCAGCCGGGAGCTTGGCATCCACTTACTACTGACTATGACCTTGTGGCAATCGTCCTCACTTGCACTTGACGATTCGTCCCGAGCTACCACGCTTCAGGGTAAAGGTATCAAGAACTTCGTTAGTATCCGCGAACCTAACTGTCAACGTCATTGTGTCGCCTTTGATTGAACCTGAGTAGATCGCGGGACGACCGTTGGGCTGCTCATCAATTCGAATAGGTCCGCCATGCTCTCGATTGTGAGCGCCGCGCAAACTGAAATGCCCCTTGCTATCAACTGTGAAAGGCCCGTCTATCGTGCCATTCGCACAATCATAATCGATCGTGGTAGAGCGTGGCCCAATCTCGATTCTGATGTGTGAACCGCCCCAGGTGCCCGGGTGTATACGTTGCATCTTGCGTGGCCTGGATACAGCCGCCGAGGTAATCAGCAAAACTAAAGTGATAATGCCTAAAAGTCTAATGTGATTCCACCACAACATAACATCCCCCCTACTATCCAACCCAATGCCTGATTGTCATCCGAACCAGCACTCCGCGCTCACAGTGTTCTAGTCCATCGTGACGGAGAGTTTGGTTCGGAGATTGATTGTAGCGAACCAGTCGCGCTAATGCCCAGCCGACCGGATTCTGCTCCACGCGGTGAGGCGCTGGCTCGGGACGCTCATCGCTGCGAGATCAGAACGAACGCGCCCGATGATAATTGCGCTCACTGCCTGGTCATATTACGGGGCTCGGATCCTCTCGTCCCCCTCGTTGCAAATTTGTGAAGAGTCAGCGCTAACTTATGTCTAATCTGTGGAATCTGCGAGATCCGGGTTTCAGCTTTTGCCTTTCCCCTCCTGTTTCATGGTAATCTTTTGCTGCACCTGCCCCGATATCTCACTGAGTTTGACTCCCGACCTTTTTTTGTGAGGACACTATGACTCCAGCCATAGCGCCGGCAAGAGCCGCATCCACTATTCTCCTCATCGAGGACTACACAGACACGCGCGAGCTGCTTTCAGTTTTGCTTCGCCGCCGGGGATACAATGTGATCGAGGCGGAGGACGGCGTTGAGGGACTGCTGAAAGCGGGTTGGGTCTACCCGGATCTCATTCTAATGGATTTGTCATTGCCGGAGATGGATGGCGTGGAAGTAGCGCGGCGCATTCACGCGCAGGCCAAACTTTCCCGAATACCGATCTTCGTCGTGAGTGCTTACCTGACTGAAGCCGTCAAAGCCGACGTCCGCGCCGCCGGCTGTGTGGCAACGTTTTCAAAACCCTTCGATGCCGACTCGTTATTGGAAAGAATTACCGAAACACTAAATGCCGAAAACGTTGGGTAAGGCGGGCATTGCGAGTTGACGGCGGCATTGGCCTTATCCTGGCCGCGTGCGCAGATTGCGGCACGATTCCGGAAGAGCGGAACAAGATCTCATTTTGTTTTAAACCTTATCTGCCCCTCAATTTAGTCTGCGGTCGAGCGACAATCTGTTCCGCATGAAACATGTCACCGCGGAAGCTTGGCGGCAGATGAATGTAGGGTTCGGCGGAGGATGATACTTGCGCCAACGCCACACGGCTACACGGGTATTTAGACTTGCGGCGGTTGAATCTGGGGGGAGGTGCGACGGCCTTCCCTATTGAATTTCAACAATAGCAATCCCACCGGGCGCTATGTTCACGGTAATGCTGTCGGATGTTCCTGTTTGCTTTTTTACGTCCAGGCTTCGATCTGACAGCCACTCTTGCGCGCGGGCCATACTCCTCCCGCGCAGACTAATCCCGGCAGTAACATAAGCGGCGCGATCTACCCGAGCGAGACCTTGTTGGGGTTTGTAGACACCCTGGTTGTTGAAGAGTGTTACCACCCAGCCGGCTTCAGTACGGTTGACGAGATATTCAACATCTCCGTTAACCTTGATCGGCGCGGCATCTGCGAAAACGTGCGCAAGCATGTGTGCGGCGAACGGCGTGATGCGCTCGTCCTCCCCGAGCAAATCGGGGAGCGTGGAAAAGACAATGGCACCCTTGCCCACTTTGTTGACTGTCACCAGCGGATCGCCGTTATCAGCAATCATTAACGGCTGCGCGCCCTTCAGTTCAACCCTTTCATAACGAAATATTTGCCCATTCAAGTTCTGCGCAACCTCGCCGGGCGACAGGCAGCGCGCGTTGTCCGCTTCGGCAGTTACGCCGGCGGAATGCACGCCGAGCAGTTCGGCCGAGATACCTTTCGTTTGTGCGGAGTTGAGGACAACAGTGCCGCCAGATTCTACATAGTCGATTAGTCGTTTCACCCACTGAGCGGACCAGTCGACCCGGCCGCCAACGACGATGGCGCGATAAGCGTCAAGTGAGAAAAGCGAAGACATTGGGAAACGAGAATTATGATCTGCCGAAAGTGAATCACTTCGAGACTCAGGAATCCTGCGGTCGTTCATTGTCGCAACTGATTCGGGTTGACTGGACGGCGATGCTGCGGCCGGATTGCTCCCCTCATATTCCCATTCCGCATCCTTCGTCTGATTGCTTTTCTTTGCGCGGGCCGCGCTCGCTATGTTTCCGGAACCTGTCTTCCGGACATTGCCGCGACTTTGGATACTTGAAGCTGGAGACTGCGTTTCGCCTGGAGCCCGGTCGCTACCGCTCCCGGTTCTGACAGGACGTTGGACACTGGACGTTGGAGCCTGGACGTCTGCCGCGACCAGCACATCGAAGATGTCACCGAAGATACCGTTTACAAAAGTCTGTCGATCTCCGGTTGCCGGTTCACCTTCTACCACCAACCCCGGAAAATAAGCGACGCCAAACAGTTCACGCAGCGCGCGATCGCTGCGATTGATCTGCGAAACTTCGAAAGGCCACTGCGGATAGTCAGTCATGTCCCAGCCGTGCGCCGGATCCAGGAGAAACGCAACTGGCGTATAAGGCGTGCCGCGGTTGGGATGCTTTTCCGCGAAGCGCATGAACTCATCCGTAATGCGTCCGAGCGGGTTCAACTGAAACTCATGATCGCCTGGTCCGGGTTTAAAGAACTGATCGAAGCCCTGCTCGAGATAAATCGCCGACGCGCCTGACATGTAATAGAGGTAGTAACTCTTGCGATACCAGGAAAGCGAGGGACCCATCGTCGCGCCGTAACGCGAGTGGAAAAAATTGTCCGGTCCGGCGAAGTTTTGCTGTTTGGTAAATGTAGTCGCGGTGTCGCCAAAGTTTGGCGCATGATAATAAAGAAAAGCGCTGCCGGACTGACGCGCGGCGCCACGGGTGAAAGCTATGCGCATGGCAAACATCGGCTGCACCGCTGCAGTCTCGACGCCCAGAAGGCGTACGCCCCACTGAGTGAGCGCGTGAGCGAATGAAGTGCTTGAAGTAGACTGCGCGGGAATCAGCTTGTCCCACATCGCACCCGTGTCGGTATGGAAAAGCGCGGCCCATTTTTGCGCGATTGCCCTGGTGTAAAATAGGCGGTGCGCTTCAAGCAATTCCCGCCGCGACATCGACGCTGAAATTTTCAACTCCGCCGGTGCCCGTTCCCAAACGTAGCCAACGCTCTCGCCTGACATCCAACCAAGAAACTGGTCCTTGAATTCGCCAGTCAAGAGTTTCCAGGCGGCTTCACCGTCTGCAGCCGAGAGTTCCGCCGCACCGTAATTGATCAGAATTGCAAACGGTACTTTCGTTTCCCGCAGATACCGCAGAAAGGTACTACCCTCCTTTAGATATTCGGGTAGTTTATTGATATAGATGACGGGCACGATGAATTTGGAGCTGAATAGGGGAACGTCCTTCACACCTTTGTACTTCCGCACAAACTCCTCGATGGGCTCGGCATTGAAGGGATAAAGCGGACGTTCCCCGGCCGGCTGGTCGTAAAGTTTCCAGAACTCGGGTGTGATATTCCAGGGCATGAAAAAATCTCGACCCGCGATTTTTGGACGTTGCCAGGTGGGCGGTATTGTGGCGGCGTCTGCTTCTCCTGCTCGCAGTAGTGAACTGAGTGGCGCGCGCGTCGTAGACAGTTCGCGCAGGTAACGCATGGCCGCGAAGTCTGGCTTCCGACGGCCGTCTGGAATGTAAGCAAGATCATTTGTCAGCACGAGGCAATCGACATTACGGCGCGCTTCGGAAGGCTTTTCGAGTTCAATTGAAATGTGAACCGGACCTTTATCGAGTTGCGCACTGGCGCTATCCCAGGCGAAGGCCCAGCCCCAATACATGCTCACTTCATCATGAGCATCAATAATGTCGTTTGTACCAAATTCATGACTGAGCAATTCTCGCCCGCTTTGATTAATGCGAATGACGAAGGGCTCAGTCTTGTTAGCCCAGTCAGCATACCGTACCCAAATTTTGTAGTTGCCCGGGCGCGGTATTTCGACGTCCTGATAAATTTTGCCCGCGGTCTCGTCGGCGCTGGCGGCCGCGGAATTCCATTCGCTCTCACCGCCCTGCGACCACTCGGCCGAAACACCGGGCCCATTCATTCCCCATCCCGGAGCCTTTGCGCGGGGAAGATTCATCCAGGAAGGATTCTGAATTGGTTCGCCGGTTGGTTTGGTACCGAAGCCGCGCATGTTCTCCGCTTCGTACCAGAGATATTCAAGACCTGCCGACGCGGAGACATGGAGACGCGGTGACGCGGAGATATTGTCGTGACGCGACGAGAGTATTATTTGCTTAGGTGCGTGCGCGTGAGAGGTGTTGCGCTGACTGGAAACAATGAAAAGCGCTGCAGGAATTAGAATAGAAATGAGGCAACAACTAAATGAACGCCGAAAGGAAGTATAGAGAGCAGATCCTCGTCCTCGGTATGCGCGCCTATAGCCCGACATTTCTTACCTGATTCCTGCCTGTTCTTATCATCCATTGTTCCGGGTGTTCTATCATGCGCACGAGTTGGGCGAGTATACTGTCGTAAGCTTCATCGAGTTCGTCGGCCTCAGTCTTTGAGATATAACCGCAGCGACAGGCAAGTTCAAGCCAAACACGAGTCTCCTCAGCTTCTCCTTCTGAGTCACTAAGTTTGCTTGCGAAATGAGCAGGATAGCGACGTTTCCTCCATGCTTCACCGATGTTAGAACAAACTGATCGCGAGGAACGTCGTATCTGATCGACCATAGAGAAGCGCTCTTCGGCAGGGAACCGCTTAGTAATTTCAAAGATTCGCATCGCGGCCTCGATAGCCGCCTGGTAAACTCGAAGCTCTTTATGACTTCTAATACTCTGCATGCCTGGCGGACCAGTCTCTTCTCCGCGTCACCGCGTCCCTCTGTCACCGTGTCCCATAATTATTACCCCAGCGCATCCAGGCATTCCGCGAGCGTACGCTGGCGGCAAGTGAACATCGGTGTGTCGCGCAAAGTGTAGGAACTGGCCTTGGTCTCGCGTAGTTCCTGCACCAGGTCAAGAAAATCCGCCGGGTGGTCAGTCTCAAACGCGACCACAAATTCCTGGTCGTCCAAACCAAAAGAATAGGTCGTGTGAAGTTTCACGGACCGATACTTGGTCCCGATGCGGATATGCTCGTCCATCATCTCCTGACGCTGATCAGCGCTGCGCGAATACCATTCACGAGTCTTCACAAAAGGATAGACAAAAAGATAGTCCGACTTGCCGGGAACAATGTGCAGACGGTCCTCCACATGTTCGGGATTGTCTTTGTCGATATACATCGAGCGCTTCGTCATTGAAAGAAATGACTGAGACGGCTCGAGATATTTCGCCATCTGGGTGTGATTGAGGCGGGACGTCATCTCCTGGAGCGGATCCAACTCAGAACCGATACGCCAGATCATAAAATCAACATTTGTACGCAGCCCGATCGTCGAGTAACTATGGATCAAAAGTTGTTTACGAAACTCATCGACCGCGTTAATAAACTCTTCTTTGCTTCGCTTTTTGTCGTCCTCCGCAATAGTGCGCCACTCGGGACGCGCGTGATAGAAAGTGAAGTTCACAAACTGTCGCGGCAGCTTAGCTTTTTGCTCTTCGAGTTCAATGCAATTAGGTGCTAAACGGAGCGAGCCTCGTGTGGCATTGGGTTCCTTGTCCGTACTCATTTGCAATAACCTCTAAAACTGTGGAGTGAATTCGCCTGGTGATAACCGCGATGATTGTTGACGCGCGCAAGTATTCTGCCTAGTCTCAGGGGTGATTGCAAACGAACACCGGCTGGCTGAGAGGGCCTATAGCTCACAGCCGCGCCACAGAGACGAGGTTTTGCGGCGAAATGTCTAAAGAGTTTGTAGTTCGCGCTGCGCGCTCTTTGCGGTCGAGGGGCCTGCGACTCCACTAAAGCGGTAGCAGAGAATCACTTGCCATCCGATAACGAATCATCTGGTCCGAAGCCTGACAAATCGCGGCGGGCGTTTCTATTGCTCCTGCCCTTCGCGGCCATTGGCGGAATATTCGCAACTCTGGCCGGCGCAGCATTTCGCTTTCTGCGTCCAGTGGTTTCAGCGAGCACCGAAAAATGGATTGATGTGGCGCTCGTTGCCGAACTTAGTGCCAACAAACCAGTGGCGCAAAAGATCGTCGCGGAACAGGTGGCCGGTTGGGCCAGGTCACTCGCGGAACATTCCGTTTATATCTTACCCGGGCAAAATAATCGCGTGCTCTCGGCTGTGTGTCCGCACGAAGGCTGTGAAGTTTCGTGGCGCGACGACAAAAACATTTTCTCCTGTCCGTGCCACGACAGCGATTTCGCTGCCGATGGTCAGCGAATAAGCGGTCCGGCTCAGCGCGGACTCGACCCGCTACCGTGGCGTACAGCCGATGGCAAGCTTCAAGTGCAGTATCAAAGTTTCGTCAACAATACTCGGGAGCGAATACGGCGCGGATGATTTCACCGAGGGACACCGATTTCGACGGCCCGAACATTAGCTCAAGGGCTTCATCCGTAAACGTGAATGCCGACAACACCGGGAGTTGGCGCTGTTGGTTGTGGACGACTACGGCCATCGCCTTGATGCTTTTAGTAGTTGAGTTGTTAACCGGTGTGCTGCTGGCTTTCTACTACGTTCCTTCCGTCGATCACGCGCACACGACCGTCAGCTTTATTGAGAAGGTCCTGCCCGCCGGTTCATGGATACGAGCGCTGCATCATCACGGCTCGCAATGGCTGCCTCTGTTTCTTCTCCTGCAGGTGCTCGAACTCTTTTGGCGCGGAGCTTATAGAACCAAAATAGCCCGCTGGTTGACTGCGATAGTTCTACTCGGGCTCGTGATAGCCGCCGGGGCAACCGGCTATTCGTTGCCCTGGGACGTGCGCGCCTTCTTCAGCACGCGCGTCGCCGAAGGCATTGTGAACGGTGTGCCGCTAATCGGGAGCGGTGCCCGCTCCTGGTTGCTGGGCTCCAACGAGATTTCCACCCTTACGCTCTCGCGATTCTTCGCGCTTCATGTTTTGGTGACGCCACTACTTATTTTGTTGGTGCTGGGCTGGCAGCTTTTCGTTCGCAAATCGACACACATGTGCATCACAGGAGAGGAAGACTTCGAAACCAACTCCGGAAGCCCTGGCAAGGAAACGGACCCGGCCGGCATCGTCAGCACGGTTAAGAAAAGTTGGCGCGCTTTGGTTATCAATCAACTGACACGCAATGTGCTGATGGCGGCGCTTGTTTTTCTACTGCTCGGTCTCTACGCGCACAAGTTTCCGGCGCCGCTTGGACCATCGGCAGTCAACGCAACCCCGGATTATCTGCCGCGGCCGGGCCCTCAGTTTGTCTGGCTATATCAAACTTTGAAATATGTCCCCGGGACTCTGGGTTCGATGGTCGGGGTTGTGCTGCCGGGCCTGGTTCTGATGACTCTTGTCGTGTTGCCGTGGCTTGATAGAACGCCACTTAGACGGTTGACCGATCACACGAGGCGTAATATCGGAGCAACGATATTGTCGCTGACAATCGTCGTGGTGGTGGTGATGACGTTCGTCTCTTACGTGAACGACCGGCGCGATCCGCGCACTCGGCAACAATTGGCGCGGCAGGCAGCGGAGGAAGCCGCCTTTCGCCGGAAACCTTTCATCCCCACACTGTTGAATGAAAACGACTCCGCCACCGGCCCGGCCGCGTTGCCGTCACCGGGCGCTTCTGCAACCAGGCCACCTGCGGCGTACACAAAGTTTTGCGCGACGTGTCATGGTGAACACGGAGAGGGCGCGCGGAAAGGTCCGCTAAAATTTCCCTCGCTGTTGGGAGTTATGGAAAAGCCCCGCCGTTCTGTTGATAACATCATTGGCATACTCAATGACCCGTCGGCCTATGGACTAGAGCCGCCCATGAAATCTTTCGCAACCAAACTTACGGACGATGAGAAACGCGAGATCGCGAATTGGGTAGTGACACTGAAGAAAACAAACTAAGGCCTTCGGGGCCTTTGGGAGCCTTTTTCGACGGTGACAGATGAATTTTCAAACGCACTAAACCAATTCTATTTCAGGATGCTAAACTTCGAGGCAAAATGCAGCGACTGATTCTTATCGGGCTCGCCGGCTCTGCCGGAACCTTGATGCGGTATTGGCTCTCAGACTGGACCGCAAGAAGATACGGCGAAACCTTTCCAACGGGCACACTCGTAGTGAATTTGATTGGCTGTTTTCTGGCTGGTTTACTATTTTATTTGATGTTTGATCGATACCTTGTCAATCCTACTGTGCGCACGGTTGTTTTGATTGGGTTGCTCGGCGGATTTACGACGTTCTCTTCGTTTGGCTTGCAGACGTTTACGCTTCTCCGCGACGGCGAGATGGGTCTGGCGCTTTTCAACATTGCCATCTCAAACGTCGGTGGCCTCTTGATGGTTTGGGTCGGTTATTCGTTAGCGAAGATTTTGTGAGGCGCTTATGACAATTCCAGAGGAGGGCTATCTGCTTCGTATCTTTATTGGCGAAAGCGATCGGCATGGCCACCAACCGCTCTACGAATCGATCGTCCTTCAGGCCAGACAGGCGGGGCTTGGCGGCGCCACTGTCCTGCGCGGTGTGATGGGCTTCGGGAAACACAGCATACTGCACACCGCAAAAATACTGCGCCTCTCAGAGGATATGCCGATGATCGTCGAGATTGTGGACAGCCTGGAAAAGATTGAGAAGTTTTTGCCGCTGCTCGATGAATTGATCAAGGATGGCCTGGTAACAATCGAGAAAGTCAGAGTGATCCACTATCGCGCTTGACCTGCCGGGAAGGGCTGCTTTTGTAGTTCTCTGTGCGGTCTCTGTGTTCTCTGTGACTCCGTGGTGAATCTTTCCCAAGATACATTAACCACAGAGGAACAGAGAACACAGAGACCGCACAAAGAAAAACCCCAATGAGAACACAACTTGGCCTGGTGTGATTTCAGTGACTGCACTGACTGCGTGCTATACTTTCTGCCCCAACAAAGACTAATAAAACTGGAGAGGTTCCATGAAGCTTTGCCTACTTGCGTTGCTGGTAGTTTCTATGCTCGTCTTTAGTAGTTGCAGCACACCGGCAGACGAGAATGTGAACAACGGGCCCGCGACAACGGCAGCGAAAGCCACGGCAACGCCGGATGAGTTTGCTGTCGCGCGCGCCAACTATGCCAAGCATTGTTCCGCTTGCCATGGAGACGAAGGCAAAGGCGGGTTAGTGAAAGTGGATAACACCAGGCTAAAGGTCCCAAGCCTGAGAGAGGGACACACGACCCAGCACCCTGACGAGAAACTGGTCAAACAGGTTACGAACGGCGGCGATGGTATGCCGAAGTTTAGCGAAAAGCTTTCACCTGACGAGATTAATGCGGTGGTGCGTTTCATTCGCCATGAGTTTCAAGCGAAATAGCCTTAGTAAACAGCAAACAGCAGACAGTAAACAGCCAGCGGAAAATAATAAATGTTCTTCACCACCAACTAACTTTGCGGAATTGTTAAGCGCCACTGGTTTTCTTGCTGTCTGCTGTTTACTGTATGCTGTTTACTCGCCCTAGCACCCGTAGCTCAGTTGGATAGAGCGTCTGACTTCGGATCAGAAGGTCGCAGGTTCGAGCCCTGCCGGGTGCACCATCCTCAACCTGTTCCAGGACTCACGTGCCCACCCTCATGCTGTCGCCGCATCGCTCGCCGTAGTTTTGCGCTGTTCAATTGGAACGTAATCGCGGGTGCGCTGTCCCAAATAAACCTGACGCGGGCGCGCGATCTTCTGTTCCCGATCTTCCAGCAGCTCGACCCACTGCGCC
>DASWDX010000069.1:0-9939 GCA_036395055.1 Pyrinomonadaceae bacterium
TACATGGCGACAGGCGCGGATCAGTTAATCGCTTTCACAACCGCTTCGGCACCTCACTCATTGTCCCTAACGAAGGTTGGCGAAAATACAATCGCGGTTTGCTCACCCACTGCCCGGTCAAACTAAGATCAAGCCAAAGAGCTTTGGCTGAGGAAGCAATTCGCGAGACATGCAAAAAAAATGGGAGTTTTGGGCAACGAATGTAAGAACCAATCATGTTCACACCGTAGTTGGGGCAGCTTGCGACCCAGAAAGAATCCTCATTGCGTTCAAGGCAAATGCCACCCGAAAATTGCGGGCCGCCGGTTGTTGGCGTTCAAGTCGAACCCCTTGGATAGATCGTGGGAGCAAGCGATATTTATGGACTGAGAGTGACGTGATTAATGCCGTTGTATACGTTGAGTATGATCAAGGCGAACCGCTGTGATAATTGACTTCCGCGCGCATTGAACGGTTTGTGTAGGGCCGGTTGGGTCCGGTCGCTACCACCACCCCAGCCGGGCTGCCCGTCTGGGGACCCCGGTCCGCTCCCGGTTCCGTATTTGTGTCGCTCTGGCAGACTACGCCTTTGATCCGAACAACCTAACCTCAGGTTCATCTTCAGCGAGTTTGATCAGACGCTCAAATTTCAGTCCGATCTTTTCGAGTAGTCTCATCGAAGCACTATTATCAAGCGAGGTAATCGCGACAATCCGCCTCAACCCAAGCACTTCTCTGCCGTAAGTGATGACAGCAGAAGCTGACTCAAACGCATAGCCCTGCGACCAATAGCTCGGCAGAAACGCAAACCCAACATCAACGTCCGGCAATGAGTCTCTTTTAAGTAACCCACAAATCCCGATTGACACTCCAGTCTCTTTCAATTCCACCAGATAGAGTCCAAAGCCGAAACGCTCATAGCTGGCTATTGGACCAGTTTCAATATACCGAACCGCGTCTGCCGCATTTCTCACTTCCTTGTCGCCGATGTAGCGCAGAAAAGACGGCTGATTGAGAAGCTCGATGATAAACTCGGCGTCGTCAACGGAGATTTTCCGCAGGACCAGACGTTCTGTTTCGAGCACAGTCAAGAGAACTTTCCTTTACGATTGGCTAATATTTTGGTCCGTGGCGCCGGCCGCTCATCTCATCGCTCATTTGGTCCTTCTGCTCCAGGAAGCACTCTCACTGGCAAGAGCTACTTGCGAATCTTCGATGTCGGTTCCCACCACTTGTCCCGCGCCCACGAGCTCCGCAAAGCCGAGCGTGATGGTCCCCGGACCGCATCCGCAATCGAGCACGTTCATTCCGGCTTTTGAAGTGTGGAAGAAAAAAGCCTGCGTGGCTCTGCGCGCTTCGCCTTGCTATCAACGCGGTTGCTGCCGGACCATAACCCATCGTGTACTGTTCGCGCTCTTTGGTCATAATGTTTCTTCTCTTAGCGCCTGCCCGAAACTCGGTCGACTCGGCGGACTACGAATATTTTGCGACAATTTTTTTGACAGTAGTTGAATTTCGCAAGGTCGCGGGCATACCGAGCGCCTTTGTCAACATCGCCCCCGAAATCTGGGACTCGCTAAACCTGGTACGGCATAACCAATAGACTTCACGTCCGTTGAGATGAAAGTCATCCAACTTTGTGGCTAACGACAGCAGTTTCTCTTTCGCTTTACCGCCTGGCTCATCAGCCATGAAGCCGATATATAGTGCGTGGCCCCTGGCACTCAACTCCGAATCCGGGAAGGGTTTGTGTTGAGCAATGTCCGCCAGTTCCGAAATGGATCGAACAAAGGTCGCAACTTCGTAACCCAGCGCCTCGAGTAAACGACTTTCTATCTTCTTCTCAAGAGTTCGGGAGCTTTTTGAAGTTGAATCAAATATGACATTGCCGCTCGCGATAAACGTCTCCACACTGGTAAACCCAAGACTGATAAAAAGCCTGCGGAGATAGTCCATCTTCACCGTGTGGCCACCAACATTTATAGCGCGCAGAAATGCTACATATTTTGACATGATGTTGCTGGGCCTCGTAGAAGCGTGTGGAGAATACATATCCGCAACAGTCAGCCCACGGTAGTTGTCGGTCTTTATTGGAAGCAACGCGCTAATCAAACTCTATGCGATTCGCGGATTGTTCTCTCCCAACCCGGCCGGAGACAATTTCCGCCTTGAAATAATTTTCGCCGCGAACCGGTCCGCCTGCCATGCGTCGCAACAGCGCGATCTGCCCGACGTGGGTGAGTGCGTCGGCAATTGGACCCTGAAAGATTTTCTCGGCAGAGTATCCGAGCGGCGCAGCCGATGCCAAATAAGCATCAAGCTTCTGGAGGGCGGCGAAAAACCGCTTCACGTCTTCTTCCCACGAGCGCGGCGTGACTTCTTTGTAAACATAATCACCTTTTGCTACCTGCAGCGACCAGTCAAGCAAATCTCCTATGTGGGCCAGTATTTCCCCAGGTGTCCGGCTTGTTTCAGCAGCGCGGAAATTAGTGAAATCCTGCGGCACGTTGGCCACCACCTTACCTCCGCGATACGCCAGGGTCGCCACAGTATGTCGCAGCATGTCACGGTTGTTTGAATCATAAGTCATAGTCATCACTCCCAGGATCAGCCAGCTGAACAGTGATTATTCTTCATGTCAGATCAAAAGTGACGAACCTAAGGCAAGCGTGCCCACGCCGACCTTCCCGTGAAAGCTAGCAGGCGACACGGCACTTACCAGGGAAAACTGTTTAGCTCAATTATGCCTTCAGGCCAATGCTGTGCACCCAATGGGAGAACCATGACCTCCAGCGGTGAGATGATCTTTCCTCCCGGTTGCTGGATTATCACCGGCTGCTCAACTTTCTGCCATCGTTGCGCCTCGTAAAAGGGAACTATTCGTTTTAGACAAAAGAGGAGTCCGGCATCGACCTTCCACTCGTCGAGCAATCTAGTCGCGTGTCGCATGAGCTCTCGTGCGTGCCCCCGGTTCTGCTCTTCAGGTACGGTGACTACGCCGCCCACTCCTCCAACCGTCAACGATTGCCCGCTCACGCTCACTGCGTGTTTAAGAACTCCGACGTGACTAACAGGACTACCACCGATGTAAAGCACGAGGTGATAATCTTTACCTCTCCAATGAAGTTCAAGGGATGAAGTACCAAAGATATCGTCTCCCCAGCCAAACAGCTTTTGCTTTTCAACATCAGTAAAATCTCTTCCTTGCCTCAGCTCGCTGGTTGTCAGATTCATGTCTTCCCTGCTATTAGCGCTGCTGGTCTGAGCGCGATTGCGCCAAAAAAGGCAGACCTATTAGAAACGACGCAGAGCAGCGCTAATTCTCCGCTTAGACTAAATTCGCGACAAGATTATTTCAACCAACAGTTGCCTCACTATGAATGCGACGAATGCCGCCAACAGTAGAACCAGCGCCAAATTCCTGTTGCGTTTAGCGTGGGGATAATCAGGGTCATTCGTTTTGACGCCGCCAAACTTAATCTGCCAGCGGATGATCATAACCAGCACGACTACGAACGTGAAGATAAAGGCCCAGCCAACAACGGGTATAACGGATATGAAGCTCAGGCCCAGGAATACCCACATCAAGAACGCCGCGGTCTTGAGGTAACTTGCGTCACTAACTGCCTGATTTACCTCGCTCTGACTCTCGGCGGCGGTAGCTGCAACCTGCCGATCTACAGGGGCCGCGCAATAAGGGCATTTCTCCATTGCGTCATTTATAATCTCGTTACATTTTGGACATGGATAAGTTTGTGGTTGTGCAAACAAGTGTTCTCCAGGTTGAGCTACGCAGCATTGAGAAGTAGCTCGAATCGGACTCCGACTTCGCCAATGATGGGCTTTGTCTCTATCGGACTGCTGTGCAGACGAACGCCTGCATTCGTCCCCGCACAGGCTTGTCTCCACAGCGAGCAGCAACCCCTCGGGCTATGGCTGCCACAATCTTCGGCACATCTGACGGGTTACGTTCATTCAGGGCAATGATCACAGGATTACCCTCAACCAATCCCTTCGCGGCTTCTAAAGAGGATGGGCTCACCGAAGGCAGCATCAATAGTGACAACTTTATCTCTCTGAACCCTGCTACCGTAAGAAGCGAACTAATTGTTTCGGGATCGTGCAAACAGAATGGAACTTCATAGAACGTTGGTGGATCACGATCAAAGAAGCTTGAGATCGTTGTATGAGCTATGTAAGCGAAGTCGTTTTGTTCAATCGTATCCCACACACTAAATAGAAAAGTGCTTCCCGGCTTCAACACCCGATAGGCCTCCCGTAAAGCCAGCTCCTTATTCGGGACGAACATTAATCCGAACTGGCATACCAGCGCATCAAATGATTTGTCGTCGAAGGGGAGATTGGTGGCGTCAGCCTGCTTCCATTCGACAGCTTCTTCGGGTCTGAACTTGCGAGCGGCATAGTCAATCATTGCCTCGTTAAGATCCGTCGCCATGAGTCTTACGCCCGGAGGAAGGCGATCGCGCAGCCGCCGAGTGACGATGCCCGTACCACATGCCAGTTCCAACACGGACGCGCTCTCCGGGACATTCAAGCGCTCAACCATGTCGCAAGCGAAGGGCTCAAATAAGGCAGGACCCAGGTAGCGATCATAGTTCTCAGGGATTGATCCGATAAAGGCAGTGTGTTGGTCTGACATCTTCCCGGGTTTTCCAGACGGAATTCTAAAGCTTCGCAGGTGGCATTCAACTCTTAGCCATGCTTGCCCCAAAAACTTTGACTTCTTTATCTCAACCTGTGCGCCCGCAAATCCGTTTTTGTTGCGCTAACTACCAGACCTTGCACGCTTCCACAGCCGCCATCTCAAAACGTAAAGAGATAATAGAGGCAGGAGAGAATAGCAAAGCGATTAACAGCGCTGAGCTGGTTAATCTAATCACTGACATCGCTTTTTAGTCGGCCGGTAAGTTGTAACCTAACCAAGGCCACGCCTGCCCGCCTCACTTTCGCTTTGCCGCGCAGACTCCGTTCTCCAGCACAAGCTCCGGCGGTGATGGCACACTACAATCAGAGGCCAAATGCTCCTCTTCATTAATCTTCTTCTGCAACGCATTAAACTCCCTGACGAGTCGCTGCAGTTTTGGCTCGTCTGTTCGCGCTGTTGAGTAGACCAGAAACGTCCACGGTCCTCCGCAAGGCTTCGAGCCAAAAGCAATGTACCTGCATTGATTGATGCTGTCCGCGCGCGGCTCACCTATTTCCTCATCAATAGCTCCCTTGAGTTCACTGAGGCGTTCGCGGTCCGATTGGTCTTTAACCGAGTGCGCAGCTGATGGCAACTCCACGGAGGGAACAGCGTTGTGTGCTACCAGCGCCATCAAAACAATGGTCAAGCCTAAAAGAGATCTACTCTTGTAGAGCGCTAACATGGTGATCGCCTTCCTTTAATTCCGTTCTGCTTCAGAGCGCCGTCCGCCACCTGATCTTCCCACAGAGAGACCTATCTTCATCCAAAATGGACCGCGCGATCATGTGGCCCTTACGTCGGCGGTGGGAAAACGTTCCGCCATCCTGGCCCGAGCTTTTGAAGCTTCAACTTCGCGATCGCGCGGAGGGGCGTTCGTGACCAGAGATTGAAGTAGTTCATGTGCTGCTTGTGCAACCTCGTCGACGGCGCGGTTAAAGGCGAGCTCGTTGGCCTTCGAAGGCTTTGAGAAGCCGCTGAGTTTGCGGACGAATTGGAGTGATGACGCGCGGATTTCCTCTTCCGACGCAGGCGGTTTGAAGTTATGCAAAGTTTTGATATTTCGGCACATATTTATTACCAGGTCCTCCAAGGTTATGGATTGTAAGTATAGGATCTGCGGGCCCTGACTGCTACCCGCTCGCGATTTACTTTGACTCTTATTTTTCTCTCCCGCCCCTTTTGCGCGACTTCGTTAGGGTGATAGCCAAGCACATACTGTCGTCGCAATTCTTCAGCGACCTCCGCAAAGGATCTCCTAATTGTATTCGCATCCGCCGCCATGAAGTAACGCCCTCCCGTTCTCTCTGCCAACTGCTGTAGATATTTCTGTGCTGGAGGGTCGCCATACTGGAGTGTGTAAATAATGATGTCTGATTCTTCTGCCTCATGTAGCGTGCTCTTCATCGTGGCTTTACCCCAGGTATTCTCGCCATCGGTAAAGAGGATCACGGCCTTGCGTCCGGACACAGGTTTTAATGCGTTCAAAGCGAAGTCAACCGCGTCATATAACCTTGTGCCCATGTTTATTGGACCGGGACTCATCTGATCGATAGCCCCTTTCAAAAGATTCGTATCATTGATGCTCTGCGGTGTGAGTGGCTTTATCTCCCCATGAAAATAAACCGGCTGCACGGTATCCGCCGGCCGTAGTTGTTCAACAAACGACTTAGCTCCCGCTTTCATTTGTCCTAAGAAATCGGCAGTTGAGCCGCTGGTATCCATCAGGAGGACCACGGAGAAGCGTTGATCAACATTACTGAAGTGGGTGATCGGCTGCTCTATACCATCTTCAAAGATGCGGAAGTCTTTCTGCAGTAAATCGACAACATATTTCCCTTGACGATCAATAACCGTGACTGGGACAGAGACAAGATTTGCGGTGATGTGCACGACCTCGCCTTCCCCTACCTCCTCGCCACTTTGAACTGGTGCTGGGGATTGGCGCTCCCCTGAAGCTGGCGCCGCCGGCAAGCGAGGTAATACCTGCTGTGCTTGAGCGACGATTCCCAGTGTAAGGGCAAGTAAGAAAGCCTGCCTGCATGTCTTCAATGTCGAAAGCATAATTAAGCAATTAAGCAAAAGCCGTATATCTGCCAGCTACAACCCAGTCCATTCCCAACAATGTTGAAGGTACTTGAGTTATGTGATGAGATGAAGTCGCTGATGCCAGAGTTGACCAGGGTACGATTAGCAGCTGGAGAATAAGCGCAGGCATTCAACGCAACGCCACTTCAGCTCTTCCGCTTCGATAACATTCAATTGCAATTCTTCCCTGATTCTCTCTATCAATCTGAATGAGTTGCCTGGTGCAGCGTTGATAAAACTATCTCAAAGCTGTTTTCCCAAGCGAAGATAAAGATCAAGAATGAGAGCAGGCTCAGTATGCTTCTCACAGCATGTAGTCTTCCCCAGCGACTCAGAAGCTGCGACGCTAACTCCGAATTTTTGTCCAGAGAAGGATTTAATATCTGCTTATTGGTAGGGAAAATGACGATAAGGGTAAACGGAATAACTGCCAGGAGCATAATGCCGCCAATCAACCACCAAAACGAGGAGCCCATGAACCAGGCTGCGGCTGCGCTCAGGAATCCGATCGCTGCCAGTAGACCCTGCATTACGGCAGCCCTGCGATAGCTCGGCGCAAACTCGGTAATCGCCAGGCCTGTCCCACACTCCAATCTGGCAGGATGCTCTACTAAACTGATATAGATCGCTGCCCCAGCAAACAAACCTGCCGATAAAGTGGAAAGCATTTCAAGGAGCATCTGAAGGTTCCTCGTTTAACTTGAAAATCACGAAACGCGCAACGCTGGGATTCAGCGACGAACGATTTCTATCAACCTCCACCCAGTGTGAAGTGGCATTACGCTTGGCATCACCCGCGTTGTCGGCATCACGATACCGAGGGTCTCGACCGCCCATTCCTGCCAACCAGTGAAGTACTCCTCGGTCACGTGCAGAGCACATGACGCTGCGACAACCCAGAGCGTCCATTCGCTGGTTGTCTTACGAGCAGAAGTCACGTTGATTCCTTCTTTAGCAGACAACTCCTCGATTGTGTCAGGGTTACCCACGAAACAGAGATATTCTTTGAATAGTGGCCGCTAATTTTTGAAATTCACAACCCAATTCGATTGTTTGACTTGCTCATAAAGTTTGACCTATTCTTCCCGCGCTCGACCGATTTCTTCGATGAATGTAAGGACCATGTCGTTGGTACGGTCCTGTAACAACAAAACGAGTTGAGCACTACTCGCTCTAATCAGGCCGTTACCTTTTGAGAAATCAGTAACGCCTCCCAGGCGGTTCCCCCCATCGTTGCTGCTCCTAAACAAGGAGGAATTCCTGATGCGCCGTTCAATATATTATTGGATCAGTTTACTCACAATTGGCCCCTTTATGATTGTCTTCTCGTCGCTCTCATTGAGAGTTCAGGTAACGCAGGCATCACATACGCAGAACCCTACAAGCGTCACCGTACCCGGAAGTTTTCAAAGCGAGCTTGGTTGCTCTGGCGATTGGCAACCAGACTGTGCGAATACGCACTTGACCTTAGATGTTAACGACGACGTGTGGCAAGGCAGTTTTAACGTGTCCTCCGGCAACTGGGAATACAAGGCAGCTTTGAATGATAGCTGGTCAGAGAACTACGGTCAGGGCGGCGTGCAAAACGGCCCCAACATTTCCTTAAACCTGGGATCATTACAAGGCGTCAAATTCTACTACGACCATAAATCACATTGGATTACCAGCAACATGAATTCGGTTATCGCCGTCGCTCCCGGCAGTTTTCAATCCGAGCTTGGTTGCTCAGGCGATTGGGACCCGAGTTGCCTCCGATCATGGTTGCAAGATACAGATGGGGACGGCACCTATACATTTCAAACTACCGCACTGCCCGCCGGAGACTACGAGACTAAGGTTGCAATCAATGAAAGCTGGGACGAAAACTATGGGCAAGGCGGTGTGCAGAACGGCCCGAACATTCCGTTCAACGTGCCCGCCAACAACGCGCCCGTGACTTTCAGTTACAACTCCAGCACCCACCTTCTGAGCATAAGTGTGGCCACTGGCGACATTCAGTGGGACGGTCTCAGACACGACACATTTGAAAGCTATTATCGCAGCCCATTCGGCGCGGTTTCACTCGGGACGAGTGTCGTGTTGCGTTTCCGGACCGCTCACTTCGATGTCGATGGTGTTTCCGTGCGCGTCTACACCTACGACCCGGCAACTGACAGCACAACTGGCCCAGTCGATTACCCCATGACCTTTCTCGAAAACCGAACCGAAAACGGGATCCTGTACGACGTCTGGAGCAGGACCGTGATAACCCCCTCATCGCCCAAAATCCTCTACTACAAGTTCCGTATCACTGACGCCGGCGACGTGGATTTTTATAGTGACTCTTACGCCGATGACCACGATAATTTGAATCAGGGTGGCGAAGGCGCGGCCAATGATAATGAGCCGTTTCCTGCATTTCAGATCACCGTTTACGATCCGGCGTTTCAGACTCCTACCTGGTTGCGTGATGCAAACGTCTACCAAATCTTTCCAGATCGATTCCGCAATGGCGATCCAACGAACGACTATTGTGTAGCGGGTTCGACCTCGGGATGCCCGACTTTTTACGGCGATCAGATACCTCTACCGCGCTCACCCTGGAATGTCGCGATAGGCGACCCTCGTCAACCCGGCGAGTTTCAAAACCAGTACGGAACGCAGTTTTACGGCGGCGATCTTGCCGGTATAAAAGCCAGACTCGATTACCTGCAGAGTCTTGGTATTGACGCGCTTTACCTGAACCCCATCTTCAAGGCTCGCTCGAATCACAGGTACGACACTGACGACTACCTCGAAGTTGATCCCGCGCTCGGCGGTGACGCGGCTCTTGCTGCGCTTGTCGAGGAGACGGAGAGGCGAGGCATGCGGCTGATTTTTGACGGTGTATTCAATCATTCATCGTCAGACAGCCGGTATTTCGACCTGTATCATCGCTATGGCCCGCCCGACGGCGGTTGCGAAAACCTCTCCTCGCCATATCGGAGCTGGTACAACTTCTTCAACAACAATGTGCCTTGCACTTACGGAGATTACGAAGCATGGTTCGGATTCGGCAGCCTGCCTGCGTTCAATGACAGTTCAGACGGTGTGCGCGACTTCTTCTATCGCAGCGGCGTCGGCAACGTGACGAAGCACTGGTACGATAACGGTGCGTCAGGCTGGCGTTTCGATGTGGCTAACGACAT
>DASWDX010000070.1:0-3556 GCA_036395055.1 Pyrinomonadaceae bacterium
GCCATATTCGGCCGTGTTCGAGACCGAATATCGCATGTTGCCGATGCCGCCTTCGTAAACTAGATCGACTATTAATTTCAGTTCGTGCAAACACTCGAAGTAAGCCATCTCCGGCGCATAGCCGGCTTCGACCAGCGTCTCGAATCCTGCTTGAATCAAAGCCGTGAGTCCACCACACAAAACGGCCTGCTCACCAAACAGATCGGTTTCGGTTTCCTCTTTAAAAGTGGTCTCCAGAATTCCGGCACGTCCACCGCCAATCGCTGAGGCATAAGCGAGGGCGATCTCGCGAGTGTCGCCGCTCGGATCTTGATGGACCGCGACGAGACAGGGCACGCCGCGCCCTTGCGTGAACTCGTGCCGTTCCAGATGGCCAGGCGCTTTGGGCGCAACCATGAACACATTCACGTCAGGCGGGGGGACAATCTTCGTAAAGTGGATCGAGAACCCATGCGCGAACGCGAGGTACGCTCCCGCGCGCAGGTTGGACCTGATATAGTCCTGATAAATTCCGGGCGCCAGCTCGTCAGGAACAAGCATCATGACGATGTCAGCGACCAGCGCCGCATCGGCCGTGTTGATTACTTCCAAACCCGCGGCTTGGGCTTTCTCGCGTGAAAGGCTATTGGGCTTTAGACCTACGACCACATCGCAGCCGGAGTCTTTCAAGTTATTGGCTTGGGCATGGCCTTGACTGCCATAGCCAATGATCGCGATCTTCTTATCGCGCAAACACTCAGGGTTTGCATCTCGGTCGTAATAGACTTTCATCAGGCGCCTTCTCTTTCCCCTTGCGTCCGGCACTTTTTGGCGTTGTTAGACCCCGGCCATTTCTCTTTCAACTTCTTCGCCGCTGATATTACCCGCCGGCAAGCGGCCAATAGCCAGGGTTCCTGCTCGTGCAATTTCGTGAATTCCGTACGGTCCCAGCAGGCGGAGCAGTTCGTTAACTTTGTGGCGATTGCCGGTGGCCTCCACGGTCAACCCAGCTTCTGATATATCGACTACTTTTGCCCGAAACACATTAACCAAACTGAGCACTTCCTGGCGCTGCGGTCCCGCTGTAGCGCCGACATGGATCAGCGCCATCTCACGCTCGATGTGCGCGCGCACCGTTAGATCGATCACCGACTGTACTCTGATCTGTTTCTTAAGTTGTTTGACGATTTGTTCCACCGTCTGATCATCGCCACTGGTGACGAGCGTCACGCGCGAGAGTTGCGGCTCAAGCGTTTCGGCCACCGTCAAACTCTCAATGTTGTAGCCGCGGGCGCTGAACAGTCCGACAATGCGGGCCAACTCGCCAAAACGGTTCTCAACCAGGATTGCCAACGTGTGTCTCATTGTCAGTACCACCTGCCTTAGTGGGTGGATAACGCAAACTACCTGAGCACCATCTCTTTCAGCCCGGCGCCCGGCGGGATCATGGGATAGACGTTCTCCTCGGCTGAGACCACAATGTCCATCACCACGACGCCTCTGATGGATAATCCCTCTTTGAGCACGGCCCTCAGCTCGGATGGTTTCGTCGCCCTCAAACCAATTGCCCCGTAAGCTTCGGCCAGTTTCACGAAATCCGGCGATCCTTCCATGTCCACTGCGGAATAAGTCTTGTTATAGAAAAGCTCTTGCCACTGGCGGACCATGCCCAGGTAGTTGTTATTCATGACTATGATCTTAGTGTTAGTGCGATACTGGACCGCGGTCGCCAACTCCTGAGCCGTCATCTGGAATCCGCCATCGCCCACGAAGGCGATCACTTGTCGATCGGGAAACGCGAGCTGCGCTCCCAGGGCTGCGGGGAAACCAAAGCCCATCGCACCCAACCCACCTGAAGTAATCGACTGCCGTGGTCCTTTGAAGCCATAATACTGCGCCAGCCACATCTGATGTTGGCCCACGTCCGTAGCGATGATCGCTTCACCGGCCGTGAGACGATCAAGCTCCTGGCAGAGGAATTGGGGTTTGATCACCTCCTCAGAATTCTCGTAAGTGAGCGGCGAAAACTTTTTCCATTCATTAATCTGTGACCACCACGCCGCCAGCCGTCCCAGGCGCGCCTGCCCCTCGTCGCCAGCCAAAAGGTTTAGCATCTGACGCATGACAGTCTTAGCATCGCCGACCACCGGTAGTTGGGCGCGCACATTCTTACTAACTGAAGATGGATCGACATCTACATGAATGATTTCGGCTTGTGGAGCAAACTTGTCCAATGCGCCGGTGACCCGATCATCAAAACGCACCCCAACTGCGACGATAAGATCCGCTTCGGAGATCGCCATGTTGGCCCAATACGTCCCGTGCATTCCCAGCATCCCGAGACACAAACGATGTCCTGAAGGAAAACAACCCAATCCCATCAACGTCGGCGTGACCGGAAGTTGCAGCTTTTCTGCCAACTCCAACAACTCGTCTGAACCATTGGCGTGAATGACCCCGCCGCCGACATAGACGATAGGCCGCTCGGCGCCAAGAATTCGATCCACAGCTTCGCGGACCTGGCTTTCAGCGGCCCGCAGGTTGGGAGCGTAGCTGCGCAAGTCAACGTTGCAACTCCCAGAGTATGACGCCATTTCAGCGGTCACATCTTTCGGAATGTCGATCACCACCGGACCCGGCCGACCGGCGCGCGCCAGATGAAAGGCCTCGTGGGCTACTTCCGCGAGCTCGCGAGTGTGTTGCACCAGGTAATTGTATTTGGTGCACGACCGCGTGATGCCGACCGTGTCCACTTCCTGAAAGGCATCAGTGCCGATCATCTTGCGCGGCACTTGCCCAGTGATCACGACCAATGGCGTGGAGTCCATGAAGGCATTGGCGATTCCCGTGACTGCGTTTGTAGCTCCCGGTCCCGAGGTCACCAGCACGACTCCTACCCGCCCGGTCGCCTTCGCGTAACCTTCGGCCATGTGGACAGCGCCTTGTTCGTGCCGTGCCAGTACGTGCCGCAGGCGGTCCTGCATTTGGGCCAGCTCATCATAAATGTGCAGCACCGCTCCGCCGGGATAGCCGAAGATCGTATCCACGCCTTCGTGCAGCAGCGCTTCCAAAAGAATTCGAGCCCCGGGAATCGCGACCGGCGATTCGCGCTCTGTTAACTGCTCTTCCATTACGATCGGCGACTCGCGCTCCATTAATTCGATTGCTGTCATGTTCTTACCTAAAAGTTCAAGGGGCCGTCATCCTTCTCTTCTGGATGACGGCCCCTTAGGGTCTGTGCAAGGTCTTATGCCTTGGTCGTCATCCGCTGCTGTTAAGCAGAAGAATGCTTACTACGAGCACGACGACGACAATAAGAGACGAGTGCGAAGAACTCCCGTTGAGTCCCAGCAGCATCTTGCTCGCGCTCCAAGCTCTCGTGTTGACCTTGAACAATTGGTTAAAGTGACGATTCATTACCGAGCTTCCCGAACCGAACCCTGCCTAAAAGCGACTTCACTCCCTCGATGCCGTGAAACAGATACCATATTTTCCAATTGGCGAGCAATTCAATTGTGCTTATGCAACGTTAAGCGGCTGTACGCCGCCACAATAGTTGCTGAACTCGATTTGCCAC
>DASWDX010000071.1:0-25233 GCA_036395055.1 Pyrinomonadaceae bacterium
GTCGGCACCCGCCGATTTTGCAACACGGCGACAAGCTTTACGATTCGGCTCGGGTCAGTCACGACACTCGATGGGACCTGCTGTTGCTAACGAGGGACGAAACACTCTCTTATATGCAGCAAGTGCTTGAACGGGTAATCGATCAAACCAGCAGAGCAGATGAAGCGCCGGCTGGCATTATGAAAGACGCCGGAGGATACGACGAATCCTACTTTTTGCATCTCGCTCTCTTCCACGAGCAGATGCATGACGAAGCGATCACTTACACGCGTCAGACTCTTAGCTATCCGCCGCCCGCTATTATCGCGGTAGTGCAAGGTGACCACGACTCAGTATTTGAGAAGGGGCCGTTGGCTGAACAAAGCACGGCCTCCCTCACTCAAGCAGATGCTTCAAATTGCGCGACTGGTGACACGCAGATCCCCGGCGGCAAGTTCCTGCTCGGAAGCAGTCCCGATGAAGGCTTTATCTTTGATAATGAGCAGTGGTCTCACGAGGTTGGGATGGCACCTTTTGCGATCTCAAAGACAGCCGTGAGCAATGGTGAATTCAAGTATTTCGTCGAAGACGCCGGCTATCGAAGAAGTGAACTCTGGACCGCGGAAGGCTGGCAGTGGCGCGCGAACGCTGGCGCGAATCACCCTCTCTATTGGCAACCTCAGGGAAGCGGGCGCTGGTTGCGGCGCAACTTCGATTCGTGGGTAACACTTGAAGAGCGCCTGCCAGTCATCCACGTCAACTGGTACGAGGCCGATGCTTATTGCCGCTGGGCGGGACGGCGGTTACCGACGGAAGCGGAGTGGGAGTTGGCAGCAAGCGGCGAATTAACGACTGACGGTCGAGGCATTAAAGATCACAAGCGCGCGTTTCCGTGGGGCGACAATCGGCCGACGCCCGAACGCGCCAATCTTGATTGGCGCGCCATGGGATGTGTCCCAATTGACGCACTACCCGCTGGCGATAGCGCCTTCGGTTGCCGGCAGATGATCGGGAATGTCTGGGAATGGACCGCGACCACGTTTGGTCCATATCCTGGCTTTACTCCGGGACCGTACAAAGAGTACTCGCAGCCGTGGTTCGGCGACCATAAAGTACTGCGCGGCGGTTGTTGGGTAACGCGCTCAGGCTTGATTCGCAACGCGTATCGCAATTTCTATACGCCCGATCGCCGGGATGTTTGGGCGGGATTTCGTACGTGTGCCCTATAACTCGGGGAACAGCACCGCTAGTTGCTTCGTTATCTAGTACTCGATTGCAATTCGAAACCGCACATCAAGACACGGTTAACACTCCGGTGGCACTATATGGCGGCACTCAGCTCAATCTGATGAAGATCGGAATCGTAACCCCCGCCCCTCCTAAGTCAAGATACGGCAATCGGGTGACAGCCCTTCGTTGGGCACGGATTTTGAGAGTCCTGGGCCACCGCGTCAATATCATTCGGGAGTACCAATCACAAAGCTTCGACTTATTGATTGCTTTACACGCCCGCCGTAGTCACCAGTCCATCGAGCGCTTTCACCGGGAGCATCCGAACAGACCAATCATTGCTGCGCTCACGGGCACTGATTTGTATCGCGATCTGCAAAAGAGCAAACACGCTCAACAATCGCTTCAACTCGCCGCTCGTATAATCGTACTTCAGCCAAAAGCCCGCGAGGAGCTTGACGAACAATTGCGCCGGAAAGTGCGGCTCATCTATCAGTCAGTTCAAATAAGGTCACGGCGAAAGCCCGAGGAATCGTCATCCTCTCCAGGATCTTTTGATGTCTGTGTCATCGGTCACCTACGTGAGGTGAAAGATCCTTTTCGCGCCGCGATGTCGGCGCGGTTGCTGCCGTCATGGTCGCGCATCCGCATCATTCAGGTTGGAGAAGCGATGACCAATCAGATGATGGGACGCGCGCGCAAGGAGGTGAAGGCGAATGCGCGCTACCATTGGCTGGGCGAATTGCCACAGTGGCGCGTACGCCAGGTGCTCTCTCGGTGCAGGGCATGCGTTGTGTCTTCCAAAATGGAGGGAGGGGCGAACGTTTTGTCGGAAGCAATCGTCGCTGGCGTGCCTGTGGTTGCCTCACGTATACCAGGAAATGTCGGGATACTAGGTGACGATTATCCAGCCTATTTCAAGAGCGGCGATACGAGTGACCTTGCACAACTCTTATTGCGCACAGAAACCGATGCCCGGTTTCTCAAGAGCTTGAGACAATATTGTGCAAAGTTAGCTCCCCTGTTTAAGCCGTCACGCGAAACGGCAGCCTGGGAAGCGTTGCTGAGGGAACTGTCGCAGTGTGGGAAGCAGAGAGAGAGCCGATGAGAGTCTCCGTCATCATTTCGGTACAACTACGCGTGCACCCGCGCTGCTCGCACGTTTCGCCAGTACAATCTTCGCTGCCATTGTCAATAACTATCACTTCGTCCGCTGTCTCAGGGGGAACGCTGCTGACGACATGGGCGATCGTCTCTTCCTCGCTGCGGGCGGAGAATCGAAGTTTTCAGGAGCGCTCCGCGGAACATTTGGGGCTGGAGCGCGCAATTTCGCAACGTTGGTTTGTGTGGCAACTGAAAGGCACGCATAGTTGTCTGCAGAGGGTAAGCTCACTGGCGCGAGATTACCACCGTCGTACAGGCGCTTCCAAGCTTCGGCAAATCGCGCGTTGGAGCCATTTCGATCTCTAATCGAGGGCGTTCGCCTCGAATGATCGGGCAGTAGCAGTCAGGCTCGTCCAAAGCCCCTTGCAGCATTCGGCGTCCGGCGCAACCCCCCCGGCAAGTTTCCCGAAATCGGCAGGACCCGCACGCCTGAGGCAGCGTGCGCGATCCGACAAAGGAAGGAGTCTGCAAAATATTTTCGCCGGCTTGGAGCAGGTCCGACAGCGGTTCCCCGAGACCAGGCCAATAGACACAAGGCTGCGTAGTGGCACGCGGCGTTACTCGCACTGTAGACACTCCGCAGCCACATTCGGTTTCGAAAGGAGGCAGGCCGGCCATCGCCCGTACCAGCGGTTCACCAACCGCGATTACATAGGTCTCGGCGAACAGACGGCGAAAGCCTTCCCAATATTCCTCGTAACTTAAGGCATAAGCATCGGACCTTACTGATTGGTACACATTGACCCGCAATGGCGCTTGCATCTGCCTGGCGACGTGTGCCACCTCGGCGAGTTTAAGGTAATTCGATTTCATCATCACCGCGATGATCGTAACCGGCACGCCCAGACCGCGGCAGCGCTCTGCCTGCTCATGGATCAAAGTCCAGTTTCCCGCGCCGCGTTGAGCGTCCTGCTCCACCTCAGTCGGATAATCCAGAGAGAATTCCACGTCGTGGAAGGCGCGAACATGTTCGTCATCGAGAATCGCGATGCTATGACCGTTTGACGTGATTGTAAGCTTGACGGGTTGGGCTCGCAGGAAGTCGATGATCGACAGGAAATCCGGATGCATTCCATTCTCGCCAGTTCCAAGATTCACCGAACGCACAGGAAGGCGGTTCATCACCGCGCACACCTCATCAAGTGTCAGTCGATCGATGCGTGTGGGATCGCGATAGCAAAACGAGCACGCGAGATTACATTCATTGGTTAGTCCGAGGCCTAGCGCGAAACCGGGGGTCAATGCGCTTCTGGTCTCCGATGATCTTGTTCTATCGAATGACATTAAATTGGTATTGCTGCGACAAATTGTAATAGTCCCGATGAGAAGTCTATCTCAAAGACAGACTTGTGGAGTAACAAGACAAACTCAACCGCATCCGTTCGCTGTCGAATGATCCGCTATATGCTTACGAAATCCACGAGAGTACCCGGTTCGCGAATCCGCCGGCGACCTTCGTACGCGGGGCAATCCACGCGTCAATGCCAAGAGCTCGCCCGGCTCGAAAAACAAAGAAGAAGCCGTTGAGCAAGATCAGAAAGAAGTAGGTCCAGGGCCACTCGTTAGGTCGATTATAAAGACCGAGCCAGAGGTTAATGGCCATCAAGGTGCCCAGCAGTCCGCCGAGTCGGGTGAACAAGCCGAGCAGCAGCGATACCGCGATGAAAGTCTCCCCGGCCCACACCTGGAACGCGAAGAGCTTGAAGTTCGGCAGCATCAGATCGTTTACAAGCGACGCATGGGGCCTGAAAGCGGCATACTTGACCATCTCGGCCATCCAGTAGCCCAGGCCACCGCTGCCATCTGGATTGTCGGTGAAGGTGGGTGGCATCTTCCAGAGCATCTGCTGGTACCACATGGCACCAACGAAGAAGCGCGTCAGCCACGTGCAAACGTTCTGGACTGTTCGCTGCTCGGGATTTCGAGCGAGGTTGATTAGCGCGACAACTGCGCTTGCAATCAACAGGAAGATCAACGCGTAGATTGGAAAACGGCCGTGCGATGTACTCTTCTGAAAGAACGCGAAAAGATCTTGGAACGGATTTGACATGTCTAACTCCCGCGAAAAGTCTGCGGCTGAATTTACGTCGCTCCCTTCTAAATGATGGCGACGGTAATCTGCAACGACATCGGCGGATAGTGTCCAGTCTGCTTCTTCTTCTAGTGCAAACTGCTAGTCTGCGGGGGCAAGGAAACAGCTTGCACCACGAAACCAGGATTCATTTCACCAATGATTCAAAGAATACTAACATGGGGCCACTGAAGGGACGGCGCAAAACTCTATGCGAATAAAGCTAATCGTAACTACGCTGCTATTGATCGCGTCTGTCGGAACGGCCCAGACACCAATTCGCTCAGACAATTGGGAACCATTTAGATACTTCGTTGGTAGCTGGGAAGGGACTGGAAACGGTCAGCCGGGCGTGTCAAAGATTCAACGTGAGTACCGATTCGTGCTCAACGATAAGTTTCTTCACGTGCAAAACAAGAGCACGTATGAGCCTCAGCAAGAATTCAAAAGGAGAAGTTCATGAAGACTGGTGCATGGTGAGCTTCGATAAAGGCAGAAAGAAATTAGTGCTCAGACAATTCCACGTAGAAGGCTTTGTAAATCAGTATCTGATGAGCAGCTCAAGCGCCGACGGTAAGACAATTGTGTTCACCTCGGAAAGCATCGAGAACATTCCGGCGGGATTTAGAGCCCGCGAAACTTACAAAATACTGGGCTCCGCCGAGTTCATAGAGGTATTTGCGATTGCGGAACCTGGAAAGGACTTTGAGATTTACAGTGAAGGCCATTTCAGACGCAAAAAGTGACTCGGACACAAAGCCAAGCGACAGCCAGACTAAGCCGGCCCAAGCTGTACTTCGACGACCGCTAAATTCGATCCAAGTTGTAACGGACCAATCTTGTTGCGGCTTGAAGCTGTAGGGAGTGAAGAGGGTTTTTAAATTCACTCACCACTCTTGTTTTTCATGGCGAGGATGTTCATCAAGAACTCGTCAAGGCTTTCGCGGCACAATTGGCAATACGACATACGAGAGATGCTCGCGGTCGTGATAGATTTTCTGCTGTGCCGTTTGCATGCGCGTTGTCTTGCCCAGCGCTTCGCCCGTGTTAAGGTTCCGGTCGTATTTTGGAAAAGCGCTCGAAGAGATTTCGAGCCTGACGCGATGGCCCTTCCGGTACATCTGGCAGGTATTCCATAGATCAAGATGATAAACGTAGGCGCGCCCCGGCTCGATTAACGAGGGCTTATCTATCCCTTCGCGGAAGCGTGCGCGCACCATGCCGTCAATCAGCCGTTGCGCAAATCCGCTGGGCCAAACGTCGATGAGCTTCGCCATGAAATCCGTATCGTGCGCAGAAGAAGCTGCGGAAAGCTGAACGCGGATCGGCCCGCAAACTTCCACGTCCTCCGCAAGCCGCTCGCTGGTATAGACAAGCACATCGGCGCGCTGCTCGACCGGACGGTAATCGTCCGGGCCGCCGATCTGCGCAAAACTTGGGTCAGTAATGAAGGGAACAGGCTGCGCCGGGTTGTAAGTGTAACTGTCCGGAGGTTCGTTCGCGGGCTCTGCAGTTGAAAGTGTGCCGTCGCCGGAAAGAGTGTTAGCGTGCCCGTTGCTATGAAGGTAATACTTCGTCAAGCGTGTGCGCGCTATCGGCCATTCGTTCTCATTCGTCCAGGCGTTCTCACCCATCACGAAAATGCGCACGGGCGGTTCTTTCATCAGCCCGTTGTCGATTCCCTTTAGCCAGTAGTCGAACCAGCGCAGCCAGTAGCTGTTCATGTCAATGACGGCACTGGGGCCAAAATCAACTTCACCGAGCTTTGTTGCTGAGTTGACGGAGTGCGGCCAGGGACCCATCAAGAGTTTTTGGCTGCGGCGAATCTTTTCGTCTGCACCTTTAGTCGTCAAGCCGATGAAGTTCAGAGGAGTGCCGACCTGCTCGTCATCGTACCAACCGGAAATGCCGAGCACGGGCACGCGCACGCGCTCGTACTTATTTTGGTAACGCCAAGACTCCCACCAACTGTCCAGCTTGGAGTGCTCGACGGCTTCTTTCCAAAAACGGTTCGGACGCCCCATCGCCTCGTCCATCGTGATGAGCGGCAGATGCCAGTAGAGCTTGTTCCAGTCCACAGCCTCAATGTTTTGCAGAACACGGCCCGCCGTATAGTGATACCAACTGATGTCCATCGGCAGCGGCTGGCCCGTAGGCCACTCCACGAATGGATCGGACGGCGAAGTGAGCGCGATCATGGCCGCCAGATGCGGAGGCTGTTGTACAGCGGTGAGCCACTGGATAGCGCCGTTGTACGAGCCGCCGACCGTGCCGACCTTGCCGGTTGACCGCTCCTGAGCAGCGCACCACTCGATTGCGTCATAACCATCCTGCCCGTCGTTGCGATAAGGCGCGAACGTGCCGTCCGAGTCGCCGCGACCACGCACGTCCATCGTCACGAAAACATAACCATGAGAGACGAAGTATCGTACGATCTTCAAAGTGCTGTCGCTGGTCTTTGTGTAAGGGGTGCGCGCAAGGATGACAGGGAAGCGCCCGGGCGCATCTGGACGATAGATGTCGGCTGAAAGCTCTGTGCCGTCGCGCATGCGGACGCGGCGATTGAATTCTATTTTTACCTCATAGGTCTGTTGCGCCGCCGCAGGAGTAGGGGCCTTGTCTGCTGGCGTTGATTGTTGACCGAGCGTTGCGGGTATGTAAGAGACAAACAGAAGAATAAAGCCCAAAATGGTGCACATGGATTTTCCTCTCTGACGAGTTTCGGCCGTCTGTTTACTGCTTTGTGTTCAGGCTCATTTTCGGTTGATACCGATTTGATCAAACGGCAAGTTGCCGATTGGGTACTTCTGCCAGTCCTTGTAATCGAAGTGCCACCATTCGGCTTCGTACACGGTAAAACCTTCTGACTCCATTGCGGTGCGCAGGAGATTGCGGTACCAACGTTGCAGTGAAGTGCCGCCGGGATAATCCGCGTACGCGCGGCCGGTGGTCTCGTCGTATGTGCTGACCATCTCGACCGGCTTTCTCGTCTTCAGATCGTAGAGCGTTAAGTCAACGGCGCAGCCGCGATTGTGCCGCGATCCCTTTGACGGGTCGGCGACGAAGAGCTTCTTGTCGTCCGGCGTCGCGTCCCAGAATACCTTGGTCACATACCAGGGTCGGTAGGCATCATGAACGAGCAGCCCGTAACCCATCTGTTTCAGCTTGCGATTAACGCGGACGAGTGCCTCTGCCGCAGGGCGCTGCATGAAAGCGCGGGCTTCCGAGTAGAAGACGGTGCCGAATAAATTATTGGTGGTCGCGTAGCGGATTTCGAGCTTGATACTAGGATCGAGTTTCGTCAGTTCGACCAAGTCCGGCGCGCGAAACTCTCCGCTCTCTTTCGGCGGCTCGGCGGCGCGCGCTTCTTTCAACAATTCGGGGACCGGGCGCAGAGGCTCGACACGCAGTTGGTTCGCGCCTTCTTCCGGGCCGATCTGCCGACGTTTGAACAGGACGTTCCCGGCTTCAACCTGCGTCGCTCGCCCCTTTGCATCGCGCGTGAAGACGAGTCGCTGGCCCGCGCGTGATCCCTGTGCAGGAAACTTGAAAATATTTTTTGAGACTTCTTCCAGCGGTTCGAATTCGACTCTCTTGAACAAAGCGCAAAGTCTTCCGTCCTTTTGGAGAATGTACAGAATGTCGTTGTCCAGACCGTACTCACCGATTAATCCACGCCAACGCGCAGGAGCCGGTAAAGGCTTAGCTTGTTCGGATGAGCTTGATTGCTCGAAGGACTTTAGCGCATCAAGATTTGAAGAATGATCTCCTGCACTCGCCGCGTTTGAAGTGTGCACCAAAGCTTCACACGCGTTAGATGGGGCCAGCGCGATGAGCGCAAGGATTACTGTTTGCCTGAGCAACGCCTTCATTCCGATTCTCCTATCACCAAAGGTTGGTCAACGTTCCCGCTTTTCTGACGCCAGATCAAGTAGGCTGGCGCGCCAAGTAGAACGATGCTGAGTCCAATCCCTGCGCGCGCGGGTTGCGTGGCGATTGTGTTCAAAGCGAGAGCGGCAGCAGCGATGATGAACAGCAGCGGTGTCAAGGGATAGCCGGGGACACGGTAAGGCCGCACGGCTTCGGGCATGCGTCTCCGATATATAAAGATGCTAGCCGCCGCCAGCGCGTAGAAAATCCAGCCGATGAATACTACGTAGGTCAGCAGCTGCTCGAAGGTGCCGGTGATGGCGAGGATGGCCGACCAGAAGGCTCCGGCGATGACGGCAAACGCCGGCGTCTGAAAGCGCGGATGCACTTCGGCCAGGCGTTGAAAGAAAAGCCGGTCGCGCGCCATCGCATAATAAACGCGCGGCGAAGTGAGCATCGTCCCGTTTGTCGCGCTAAAGATCGAGACCAGGATCATGATCGCAATCAGCTTTGCCGCCGCAGGAATCACGACCGTTGAAACGGCAGTCGCGGCAAGACGATCCGAGTTGGCAACGCCCGCCCCTCCTAGTGCAGCGAGATAGCCTATGTTGGCGATCAGGTAAATGCCGATCAATGCCGCTGTGCCAATTATTAATCCGAGCGGAAGGTTTCGTTTCGCATTGATCACTTCGCCCGCGTTGTAAGTGACAAATTGCCAGCCTTCGTAAGCCCAGAGCACGCCGATCATTGCCAGCCCGAAGCCGGAAGCGAGCGACCCGTTGTACTGTGTGGGCCAGAGCGCCGGGCCCGATCCGTGAAACCCTCGTCCGAGCCAGAGCAGGACGACGCTCATCAAAAGGATGCCGAACACTTTCGTCGCGGTCGTCCAGTTTTGCAAATCGGCGCTCGCGCGCGTGCCGATGACGTTGACCGCGGTCACCACAGCAATCATCAAAACGGCGATCAGTTTTGCCAGGAACGGCGTCAGCGGCACGATCTCACCGAGGTAGGCGCTGAACGCGACGGCCAGCGTGGCGACCGCGCCGCTACTGATGACGAAGAAGAGCGTCCAGCCGAAGAGGAAGGCCGGGAATCTGCCGAAGCAATCGCGGATGTAAATATAGAGGCCGCCCGTCGCCGGTTTCATCGCACCGAGTTCGCTGTAGGTCAACGCGCCGAGCAGCGAGAGCACGCCGCCGACGAGCCAGACTAGTAGGGCCGGGAGAATGAAACCATCCACTTGGCGAAGCACCACGCCGGGGACGAGAAAGATGCCTGAGCCGATCACAGATCCGATGGTCAGCAGGATCAGATCCCGCAGTCCGAGAGTGCGCGGCAGACTTGTCATGGGGTCCGAACCTTCCGGCTTCTCAAGCCCGACATATGCCTTTCCGATAGCGTGCTCTGAACTTTGTCGAGCGCACCTTGCAAAATCTCGTCTTCACGTGCGATGCAAAAGCGCATGTAGTTGTCGTACACGTCGCTATCGGCGAAGGCGCTATCTCGAACCACCCTTCAAGTTTTTTATCCTTATTGAGTCAGATGAACGGTCTCCCTCCGAACCGTCAAGGCCTCGATGCGAGCTTCATTAACTTCATAGCCGATGCCGTAACCCGTCGGCGCTTTGATCGTGCCTTCTCGGCTCACAGTCACCGGTGGCTCGATGATGTCCTCGTCCCAGTATCTCTCCGAGGCGGAGACATCGCCGGGCAGGGTGAAGCCGGGCAGCGTTGACAGGGCAATATTGTGCGCGCGCCCGATGCCGGCTTCGAGCATCCCGCCGCACCACACTGGCATGTCATGCTCTTGCGCGAAAGATTGGATGGCTTTCGCTTCGCTGTACCCGCCCACGCGCCCCAGCTTGATGTTGATAATCCGGCACGCCCCCAATTCGTGCGCATGGCGCGCGTTCGTGAGACAGACGATTGACTCATCCAGACAGATAGGCGTTCGCAGTTCCCGCTGTAGCTTGCTGTGATCGACCAGGTCGCCCGGCGCAAGCGGCTGCTCGATCATCAGAAGATTGTAATCATCGAGCCGCTTGAGCAATGGAGTGTCCGTCTTTATCTGATAAGCGGAGTTTGCATCTACCGAGAGCGTGATTGCAGGAAACTGTTTGCGGATGGCTTCCACTAATTGAACATCTTTCCCCGGTTTGATTTTGATTTTGATCCTTTGATAACCGCTCTCAACCTCGCGGCTGACTTTGTCGAGCAGTGCTTCGGTCGAACTCTGTAAGCCGATTGAAACTCCGCAGGTAATTTCATCCCTTGTTCCCTTGATGTGTTGCCAGAGGGGTACCTTAGCGATCTTTGCTTCCAGGTCCCAGATGGCCGCTTCCACGCCGGCCTGGGCCATGCGGTTTTCCCGAATCGGGTTAAGCGCCTGGCTCACCTGCGCGGCGCTCTCTACCCGGGCCGCCCCTAAGAGAGGGGCGATATACTTGGCCGTAATTAACCACGCGGTGTCGATGGTTTCGTGATTAAAAAAGGGGTTCTCGCCCGCGACGCACTCGCCATACCCCGAAGCCCCGTCTTTATCGAACGCTCTGACGATCAAAATGCGCCGTCGGGTGGTGCGCCCGAAGCTCGTCTCGAACGGCCATTTGAGGGGCAACTCGATCTCTCTGAGTTCTATGCGCTCTAGTTGTAAATTCATCACAGTAATGTCCTGCTCGTGCGCTGAGGTCTAGATTGAATAGATCGAGCTAAAGCGTAGCGACCAAACCCGCGAGCAGTGCGGTGCGAGGTGCGATGTCCTTAACCAGGATATGCTCATGCGCCGCATGCGCACCGTCGCCGTCCACCCCAAGTCCGTCGAGTACCGCCACATTAAGAGCCGCGGCAAAGTTGCCGTCCGACGCTCCGCCGACTGCCCTTTCTCCGAGTTTAAAGCCGAGTCGTGCGGCGATCTCTCGCGCGTGATGAAACAGTTTCACTACGCCCGCCGTCCACTCGAGCGGCGCACGGTTGATGCCACCTTTGATTGCGAGGCGAACACGCCCGTCAAAGGGCTCGAGGGTGCTCATCAAGCCCTCGACGCGACGCGCTTCCTCCATTGCACCGAAGCGCACGTCTACTTCCATCTCCGCCTGTGCCGCAACGACATTGCCGCGCGTCCCCCCATTAACTACGCCGACATTAAAACTCGTGCCGCGGGTCAGATCGTTCAGCGAATGTAAGCGCTGCGTCTGTCGTGCCAGCTCAAGTATGGCGCTGGCTCCCGCCTCCGGATTCAAACCCGCATGCGATGCAACCCCCTGGGCCGCCACAGTCCATGACCCAACTCCTTTGCGCGCAGTTTTCACGCATCCTCCGGGCGCGGGCGGCTCGAGCACCAGCACCTGCGCCGCGCGGCGCGCTTCATGTTCGACCAACGGGCGACCCGTCGCGCTCCCGGTCTCCTCATCGCAAGTTAGTAGCAGCGTCACAGGACGTCTAGGGGCAAGAGCAAGCTCGGCTAAGCAGCGCAGGACTTCGATGGCGATCACACAAGAAGCTTTCATATCGAAGATGCCCGGACCATATAGGCGGCCCTCTTCTGTGCGAAGTCCGTGCTGCGTGTCCAATGTGCCGCGCGGGTGAATTGTATCTGTATGACCGAGTATTAGTGTTGCACCGTCACCTTTGGCGGCGTCGCAGAGGGCACGAATTAGAAGGTGCTCCCCATAGTCAGGGCTGGCGACTCTCTCAATAGAACTGACGAACGGGATTGTGCGTGCAACCTCCTCCAGCAGGTGGACGGCTGCCCGACTGCCTCGAACGTCGCCGGATGGGGACTCTATTTCCACGAGACGGCAGATCAAACCTACCAACTCATCTTGTCGCCGCGCGACGAAGGCACGCATCGCCATCAGTTTGGAAGAATCAAGATCATTCACCATAATTCCGCCTCAACTTACTCAACTGAACGACATATGGAGCGTGCGCGAGGGGGAGCCGCCCGGGCCCAACGATGGGAGCAGCAGGAAAAAAAAGGAACCAGGATTACGATTGCTTTCTTCATACTGGCAAGGCACGGCCTCAATAATTCGAGCTGAAATGCAATAAATTTCCCGCAAAGGCGAACCACAGGAAGCCGAGGCACACCGGCACAAAGAGGGTGGCTTGGAGCTTGCCCCAGATTCTCTTCTCCCGATTCCGCCAAGACTGGATCGCGTTATAGAGCACTATCAGCGTTCCAATGGCCCCTAGAACGCCAATTACCTGAGCAAGATGAAACCAAGGATTCGCGCGATCACTGAGGAACTCGAGATGCGTCGAGGCGTACACAACAAGACCGGTCATGGCCGCAATAAAAAACAAGTCTAACGCAAACACGATCCGCACAACTATCCGCAGTCGCCGTTCCAATGGCGTCAGCTCTAGCTTGTGTCCGTAGTGTCTCCTCACAAACCACGCGACCGGCCACAACGCAAGTGTCAGAAGCATGATCAGAAGCGAAAACCCGATCACTGGTAAGAGAATCCTATTGTTCTCGAATAGTCCAACTCGTTGACCGACAAAAAACGGGTAGGGCAAGATCATCTGCATGCGACCATTCTGGTCCGCTTTGAAGATGAGTTTGTCCTGCCCGTTTGTTTCGAGAAATGTCATGGGGGCCACTTCCCGCCACCGTTTGGGCTTCTCGTTTGGGCCTGTCAGTTGAGCAACCTGGATCATCCCGTCCCCAACCGGTGTGACGATGAATTCTTCAATCAGTGTTGCCACCTTCAAGAACGATGACTCGCTCCGGCGGCTCAACATATATGTGCCACTGACTGCTTTGGCATCTTCTTTCGCGCTGCCCAAGGTAGGTTCCGGAGGAGATGTGGAAGGAAAATAGCGGTCAAGGAACATTTCCCACATCGTTGTTCGTGGCAGGGGTTGCCCTCTCCCTAAGCTGTTGTGCGAAACAAAGAATCCAAGGCCCGCTTCTGGAATCAGGTGCAGATCGCTATGGAAATAGAGGGTATCGCCAGCATGTCCGATGATCCGGTGTCCATTGCGTGATTCTTCGTAGAAGCCATATGCCATGGCGTTGGCCGCCTGGTCTAAAGCGAACTGGCGACTGTGCATGAGACGCGCCGTCTCCGGGCGAAGTATCCGGGCGTCGCCGAGTTGTCCGTCCTGCAGATGAGCGAGCATGAAGCGAGCCATGTCCGCGGCAGTGCTGCTCATACTTCCGGCTGGAAAAGGGACCACTACTTCAAACGGATTGGGTTCATCGGATGCCAGTTGATAACCATTAGACATAGATGGAGCAAGAGTTGGCGGAAGGGGCTGGCGAAAAGTTGAATGAATCATGCCAAGCGGCTTGAAAATATTTTCCTCGACATATTCATTGAACGGACGGCCCGAAACACGCTCGACGATATACCCGGCCAGCGCCGCCCCGTAGTTTGAGTAAGCAGGCACGGTCCCCGGAGGATATATTCGCCCCGGAATGTGGGTCTTCAGGTATGCCCCAAGATTGGGGCTTTCGGAACCGACTGTAAACAGGTCTTTAATTTGCTCCTCAAATCCGGGAGTGTGCGTCACTATGTTCTTCAGCGTGATCGGCTTTCCGAATGCCTCTGGTATTTTGAAATCAATGTAAAGGTTCACATCGCGGTCGAGGTCGAGCTTGCCCTGTTCGACTAACTGCATCACCGCCGTCCAAGTGAACAGCTTGGACACGGAGCCGGGGCGGAATAATGTCTCCTCCGCTGAGACGGGCTTTTTCTTTTCGTAATCGGCGTAGCCGTATCCTTTAGCGAACAGCAGTTTCCCGTCTTTGACGACGGCGATGGTCGCGCCCGCAATGTCATCGCGTTCGAGTTGCAGCGGCACAATGCCGTCCAGAAAAGTTTCCACATCCGTCGCCGTCAACTCGTGGACGCCAGCAGGAATTTTGTCCGCCGTTAGTTGCTCAGTTCCTTCCTTACTCGGAGCCTTTGGCAAATTCGGCACCTGCCCCCACACGGATGCGGAGAGAAGCAAGCCAAGCATGATAAAAGCCACCAATGTTCTCACGATTCTGACTCCTATATGATTCGAACCGTTAACTGCCTGAAAGCATGTAGCGCATTGCTTCATACTCAAAGTGTGATCTTGACTGTTCGGCAGTCGAAGTCAGCCCCTCTTAAATTCGATCACTAACACTTCTTCATCAGCCGAAGTCAGCAAGCCTTTTGCCCCGACTGAGAAGATATGTTCCAAGTCGCTGCTCGCCTCGACTCTGGCGATAGAAATCCGTAACCAGATAGCCCGCAGCGATTGCTTCAGTGAAAGCCCAGCGCGTGGACTCTCGCCACGCGATTGCCAATGCACTGTTTCGCAGCTCCAAGGCGTTGATGTCCGCCGGTATCTCTATTAAAGCCTGCTTTTGCGATAGCGCTTCAGTCAAATCGCTCCTTCGCGGGGAATCATCTATTCCAAGCTGAACTAGCGGGATCACCTTCTCCAGTTCGAGCGCGGGCACTGTGCCCTCGAGTCGTCCGCTCACGCGGCTGCTCGTGAGGAGCCACGTGACCCACAAGCGATCAGTGCCGTTGCGATGCAGAAAACTCGACGCGTCTGCGCCGTAGAAATTGATGAAATAGCGATCCGAAATCACTCCGAGCTTGTTGAAGTTGAAATGCGCGTTCAGACTCTGCAACGGATCAAACGTCCACGTTATCAAGGTGATGGCCTGCGCAAGCACACGCTCGCGCTGCGCAAGTTTGAGCTTGTATCCGAGATCTAAGTTGCGAAAGGCAGGCTTGACGGCGAGCATGTGCGAATGATGCGCCAGCCGCCCGTGTTCGTAACTGACGAAGCCATAGGCGAAGCCGATTAAGGTTTCCCTGTCGAATGCGCCGAGCAAAACGCCGCCCGCCGCTTTGGCGGCGATGAGATGCGAAACCGGTACGACATCGAGATCGGGCAGCCCCCACACTTCCTTCTGGAGTTCTTCGACTGCGCGTATCTCCACGCGCCCGTCGTCAATGTCGCGGATGACGATAGTTGAGTTTTCGGTTGTGGCAGGCATCGTCGTCATCTCTTGACCTTCATTAACCATGCAACAGCTGTTGTAAATAACAACTCTCTTATTGAAACTGGCGACCAGGGCCGTAGAGCACCTGTCCGGGTCGCGCGCCGGTATGCTTTCCATGTTCGACCACGACTTCTCCATTCACGAGCACGTAGTCAATCCCATCAGGAGAGAGAAGCGGCTGCTCGTAAGTTGCCCGGTCTTGAATTTTGTCATAATCGAAAATAACTACATCGGCCCAACAACCCTCTTTAATCAGTCCGCGCGAGGCGAGTCGCATCCGGGTAGCAGGCCATGATGTCATTTTGCGGATCGCCTCTTCGAGCGTGAGCACATGCTGCTTGCGGACATAGCGCGCGATGAGTCGTGGGAAGTTACCGTAGCTGCGCGGGTGTGGCAGTCCCAGCGCGTCCACAGCCCCCGGCTTAAGCGCCGCCGCAGCATCGCTGCCAATGCTTGTCCACGGAAACTTGAGTGCCGTGACGATGTCCTGCTCGCTCATCATGTAATAGAGTGCCAGCACTCTTCCCTGGCCTTGCTCCACTAAGTCGAACGCCGCATCTGCCGGCTCCTTGTGCCACTCTTTCGCAATCCGGTTCAGGCTCTTACCTTCAAAGCGCGCGTTTTCTTTGTTTTGAGCGTTCACCAGCACGATGCCGTCCCAACCGCCTGCCGCTTCGATGATGTTCCACCAGCCGGGCGAACCTGATTTCATTTCTTTCTTGAGCCGAGCGCGTGTCTCTGGATCTTTGAGTCGGGCCAAAAGTTTCTCGCCTCCGCCCTCGAATGCCCAAGATGGGATCACGGCTTCGAGTCCCGTGCCGCCTGCCGTGTAGAGATACATGTCTGCGTCAACATCCACGCCGCGCGCCCGCGCCTGCTCGATTTTCTCTCCCGCCCCGCGCATGAGCGTCCCCCATCCGGGTTGGTAAGCGGCTTTAAGGTGGAAAATCTCGACGGATAATCCGCCTTTCTCGCCGATGGTGATCGCTTCCTCGATTGATTGGAGGAGTTCCTTCCCCTCGCCGCGAATATGGCTGGCGTAGATGCCGCCGTATCGTCCGGCGACTTTCGCCATCTCGATCAACTCATCGGTCTTTGCGTAACTCGACGGTGGATAGATCAGCGCCGTCGTCATGCCCATCGCGCCCGCCTTCATGGCGGTCTCCATGATGGCTTTCATGCGCGCGAGTTCTTCGCCAGTCGGCGCTCTCGCCGCGTCGCCAAGGACGGCGATACGCGCCTGCGTCTCAGAAAAGTAGGTCCCGAAGTTGAGGCTGATGCCGTTCTTCTCAAGGCCCGCGAAGTACTCGCTGATCTTCTCTGCCGGGACTGGCGTTCCGCCTTCGCCGCCGATGGCGGTGGTGACGCCCATCAGCAACTTGTTTTCAGCCGAGCCGTTCTGCGGCAGTACGTCCCCGGATTGATCCATCACGTCAATCCACCCGGGCGAGACGTATTTGCCGCTCGCGTCAATCTCCCGCCGCCCTCGGCCTCCAACTCTGCCAACACGGACAAAGCGACCGTCTTTGATCGCGACATCCGCCAAAATCCAAGGATTGCTTGCGCCATCAAGCACTCGGCCGTTGCGTATCACGATGTCAAATACGGGTTCGCCGTCCTGCGATGCGACTGGAACGCGCGAGACACTCAATGCGAGCAGGCAAATGAGCGTAGAGGCAAAGGTGCGACCGAGATTATTCATGACTTATTTGTTTTCTTTGATTGCCGATTCCCGATTGGCGAATTGAAAGCATTGACGATTGCGATTGACGGTCTCTTCAATTTCGCCTCACCAAATTGCCGAAGCGATTAGATCCCATTCAAATCGGCAATTGGCGATCGGCATTTGGCAAATCACTTCGTCTCCACCACCGGCACCGCGATGTATGACGCATACTGGCCCGAGCGGAACACTCGCTGGGTCGCTCGCTGAAAGTCCGACTCTTTCGCGAGGAAGATGTTTGGCATGAATCGCTGCGGGTTGCGATCGATCACCGGAAACCAGCTGCTCTGGACCTGCACCATGATCCGGTGCCCCTTCTTGAAGACGTGGTCATTGGCCGGGAATCCGATCTGATAGTGCAGCACCGCCTTTGGCACGATGGGCTCGGGCTTCTCAAAGCTCTTGCGGTAGCGACCACGGAATACGTCGCCCGCGATCATCAGTTGGTAGCCCCCCATCGTCGGATCGGCCCCATACTTCTCCGGGTAGACGTCGATGAGCTTTACGATCCAGTCGCTGTCTGTGCCGGTGGTCGACGCGAAGAGGTTGGCTACGATCTTCCCGGACACGACCACATCGTCCTCCAGGGTCTCGCTCACCCACGCGAGCACGTCGGGGCGATGATCGACGAAGCGCTGGTCCTCAACCAACCACGTCGACCATCCCGAGCGCAGTTCAATTGGACGCGGACGATAGGGAACGGGATTCGCTGGATCCGAAGTGTAGCTGTCGAACGCCCGCTGGGTTCCTGTGTCTGGCGGGTCGAACGACAGCTTCCCGTCCGCCTGGAAGTAGAGCCGGCGCGCGACGACATTGCGTTTCGGCGGCCACGCGTCGTGCCCCACCCATTCGTTCGTGCCGGTCCTGAACGTCAGTGCTTCGGGGCGCTCAGGGCTCCCTTTTCCCTTCAGGTAGTATCCGAAGAACGGTACTAGTACGTTACGTCGATAGTACTCGGCTGTCGCACTGCCAAAGTCAATGCGCCCAAGTTTGCGCCCCTCGCCCCCCGACCATCCACCATGGTTCCACGGACCGACAACCAGGAAGTTTTGCTTCGACGTATCGTGCCGCTCGAGCAACTCATAGATCTTGATGGGGCCATAAAAATCTTCCTGGTCCCACCATCCGGCCACATTCAGCGTCGGCACGGTTACGCGGTTCAGCCACGGCGCGAAAGCTTGTCGCTTCCAGAACGCATCATAGTCGGGCCGGTTGGCGAAGTCCCTCCAGGTGGGGATCTTGCCGTGGAAATACTTCGCGTTCACATTTGAAAGCGGGCCGAGATCCAGATACCACTCGTAAGCATCGTAACGGTCTATTAGGGTGGAAACGTCGGAGATTTCCTTCGATGATTCCATCATGTACGCGTATTCGAGGCCGTAGCTCAATCGAAACGCGCCGTTGTGGTGGAAGTCGTCGCCAATCCACATGTCCGCCGGGGAAGCCTGCTGGACGACAGCCTTCAGCGCCGGATGGGGATCGAGCATCCCCATCACCGTTAGCCACGCGCCATAGCTTGTACCGGCCATCCCGACGCGCCCGTTGTGATTTGACACGTGCGCGAGCAGCCACTCGATTGTGTCATAGGTGTCGGTGCTTTCGTCGATCGCCTTCTTGTCTTTGGGATCGCGCGGCTGTCGGAGCATGACAAACTCCCCTTCCGACTTGAACCGGCCGCGGATGTCTTGTCGAACGAAAACGTAGCCGTCCGCCGCCAGCTCCGGGATCGCGGCGGCTAGTTGCTCCGAGTTTAAGTCGCCGATCCCGTACGGAGTCCTGAGCAGCAAGATCGGAAGCCGTTCGGTGGCCCGAGTCGGCGTATATACTTGCGTGTGGAGACGCACTCCGTCGCGCATCGGGATCATCGCCTCGGTCTTATCGAAATCACGAGCATGGCTCGGCGGTGTGTTCTGACCGCGAAGCGGCACTGACGCAAGGAGAAAAACGATAATTGCAGGAAGGCAAAGTCTTAAACGCATGGTTGTTTTAGTGTTCATACCGTAGATTCCCAGAATAGAGTCTGCTCTCGGTCACTTGAGAGTTTTTCAACTCAGGAGTGTTTCACTCACCTGAAAACATCTCTCAGGTCGGGAAGGACGGTTTATCCCCACTGCTCCGCATTCACTCAGCTCGGCTCTGACTTGATCAGAGCTTCCTAAAGTTTGTCGGACATATCACTACTTAATCTTACCTGGCCCCCAGAGCGCCCTTCCGGGCTTCGCCCCGGTATGCTCGCCATCTTTGAGCACTTGCAGACCGTTAACAAAAACGTGCTTGACGCCAATCGCGTACTGGTGCGAATTTTCAAACGTAGCGCGGTCGGCAATCGTCCGCGGATCAAACACCACCACATCGGCGAACATGCCTTTCTTAAGAAACCCACGATGATCCAATCCAAGGTTCGTCGCGGGCAGACCGGTGAGTCTGCGCAATGCTTCGGCGAGCGAGATGATATTCTCCTCACGAACGTACTTGCCGAGCAGACGCGCGAAGTTGCCGTACGCTCGGGGATGTGCCGAAGACTTCAGGAAGACCCCTTCCGCGGCAATCGAAGCCGCGTCTGAGCCGAACGAAACCCAAGGCTCCAGAATCTGCTTCTTGATGTTGTCCTCACTCATCAGGAAATAGATTGTGCCAATGCGGGATCGATCGCCACCATCCCACCCTGGTTGTATCGCTCTTCGTTCTTTGAGTAGGTGACCCAACCCGAATCCGGCGACCAGCCCCTAACCCGATCAACTCCGGGGCGGTAGGTTAGTCGTTTGGGATCACCCCCAGCGGTCGGCACGACATACACATCCGTGTTGCCTGCAACTGTGGCGGTGAACGCGATCTGGGAACCATCAGGTGAAAAGTGGGGATCAGTCTCGACGCCGGAAGTGGAGGTGAGATGGCGCGCCTGTCCGCCGCTTCGCGAGACAACCCAGAGGTCGCCGGCGTACTCGAAAGCCACCAGGTCGCGATTCACCGTTGGGTGACGGAGCAGTCGCGTGCCTTGCGCAGTCACTGTGGCGGAGACAGGGAGGCACAGCAACAGAGCAAAGGCCAGATGTCGTATGTTCATAGACGGCTCCCATTAAGTTCATTGTCAGGGCTCAGAATTCAGCTTCAACCAGGCTCACGATTGCAGTTGGGATGAGCTGCAAAGCCGTTAGCCGGGTAAGCAGGAAACGTGACACTCCACCGGACAAAGCCAATCGCATCTTGAAAAGCATCGTTGCGCCTCGATAGAGCGAACGTCAGCCTCCACCAGGACAAGCGGATGGTATCCTGATCCTTTTCACACGGTCTATACGGCCCCCTGTCGAATTAGAACTCGACTCTGAATCCGATCTGCCCTTCGCGTCCGGGTAGGACCTGTGTAGCCTGGCCGAAAGGCTGGAGCGCAACGCCCTGTCGCTGCCCGACTGCGGCTGGGTTCTGACGGTTCAACAGATTGAAGAACTCGAATAGGACTTGCACCTTGACCCGCTCGCCGATGTCGAACCGCTTAGCGAGGCGCATATCGAGACCGACGAACGGAGGCGCGGTGAAGGCATTCCGACCAGCACCAAGATCAACGGCGGTGAAACCCCCGTCACCGTCCGGGTCGGAAATGGTCGCAAGAGTCCGGCTGAAATGAAAGCCGCTCTGCGCCCGGAAGATGCCGCTGACCTGAATCTGCCACGGAAGCTCCACCAGCCCGTTGATCTGGAAGATTTGATCCAGCGCCAAAGATGACGGACCTCTATCAAGGTCGGGGCCGTTGAGAAATGTTCCGGCCTGAGCAACGAATCTGCCATTGGCCCGGGTGAACGGACCGTCTCTGTTGGACCTGCCCGTCGAGGCTTCGGTCACTTCCGGCACTGTTCCGATGAAGCTATCCGAAGGAAGTGAATCAATACCAAGCGAGTTGTCGGTGGCCTTGGCAAAGGTATAGTTCGCGCCTAGTAGGAAGCGACGGCTGAGGCGTTTATTGAAGTTGACGATCAGCGCGTTGTAGTCGCCTTCGAAGAAGGGGCCGAAGGTTTGGATTTCTCCTTCAGTGAATGGCGGTAAAAAGGTGCGACCGACAACACGCGACTGGAAGGCGAGATTGCTCTTTCTGATGCCCAGAAGATTACGGATGGCCCGGTGGTGGTAATCCACCTCGACCATCATATCCTTCCCAATCTCACGCTGCACGCCGACGCTGAAGCTGAGCGTATGGGGAGTCTTGAAGCTGCCGTCAATAGTGGTGGGAAGGAGCCGCGGGGGGATAACGGGATTATTCAATTGCCCGAACGGACCGAAGACAAAGTATCCTGCCGGTTGTCCGATTGCTGCACTTGCCTGCGCCGCATACTGATCCGGTGTCAGCCCCGTCAGAGCCTGCACGTTGCTGACGTTAATCACCGCGTTGGCTGGAATGGGAGCATGTCCGGGCGCGACCACGCGGTTGAGTCTGTCGACTCCGATAAAGGGGACTCCGGGAGCTAACGGACACGTCAGTCCTGCAGCTGTGATCTGGGCATCGGTCAGGCTGTTCGAAAAGCAGCCCCCTGGGAGACCCGACAAGAAGGCTATGCTGGAAACAAAAGACGGGGATCCGTAAAGCCCTCGCGGAAACAACAACAACTGGACAAATCTTTGATCAGCGCCGCCGAACGAAGGAACGTCGCGCGCCAGCCCCAGGCGGAACTGATCGTAAAAGACACCGAAGTGCCCGCGCACGACCGTCCTCGGCGTCACCGCCCAAGCGACGCCCAGACGCGGCGAGAAATTCCGCTTGGTCACGAATTCAGAGTCGTAATCCCAACGAAGCCCGAGATTGACAGTCAGGTTACTCCGCAGTTTCCAATCATCCTGCACGAACAGCCCGTTGTAATTGTTCCGCAGATGAATCTCGTTACCTGCGGGCGTAAGTCCTCCAGCCTGCCCGAGTAAAGAAATGCCGCTGTTGAAGGGTCCAAACGTCGCAAAGTCATCGACCGTGGCAAAGAGTTGACTTTGCAAAAGCTGCGCCTCGACGCCGTCAACTTTCGTCCGCAGGAAATTCCACCCGAATTTCAGATCATGGTGGCCAAAGAGCTTGTTGGCGTTGGCTGTGAACGAAGTATATTTCTGGTTCAGATTTGAAGCCGTCAGGAAATTGCCGTAACCAACAGTAGGCAGATCGCCACCAATAATGCAGCCAGGACAATTTTGCATGCTGAACGGGTTGAATGTCGTCCCCGCCCCGGCCTCCGGGTGAGAGGGTCGGGTATCGGAAGGCTCGCCGCGATACGCACCTCGGAGCGTCACTATCCACGGATTGCTCTGTTCGCCCAGCAAGATCGTGTCGCCGAACGCCAGCAGCAGGTGGCGCGCGCCGGAATCATTTCGCCGTGACGGCAAACTAGCTGATGCTGAGAGTGGCAGAAACTCCCTGACGACGCGGTTGGTATAATTCACCTCTTGGGTCAATTGATGCCGCCCGAGCTGCTCGTTTAGCTTAAAAAAGTTTCTCGTCTCGAAAGTACGCGTCGGATTATCGAACGGGTTCTCCTGGTCCCTCAGAAGTTTATCGACCACGGGACTTCCGGTACTCGGGAACACGAAATCCAGCCGGCGGTTCTCCGTGATCCGCTCTGACGAGCCGAAGAAGAAAACTCTATCTCTAATCACCCTCCCACCGAGCGCCAGACTGTAGTCAAACCTACGAAGGGGCGGCGCATCTTTCTTCGCCGTACCCAAAGAGTTCGACGTGTCGAAAGCATCGTTGCGATGAAAGAGCGAGCCGACACCGTGAAAACCATTCCCGCCGCTTTTGGTGATGACGTTGACTATCGCTCCCGATGCCAGTCCGAACTCGGCTTTGTAGCCGGTCGTCAGCACCTGAAACTCGGCAATTGTTTCCTGATTAAACTGCGCGGCAGGTCCGCCGTCGACGGTGTCTTTGTTCGGGTGTCCATCGATGAAAAAATTGTTATTGCCGCTACGCTCGCCCAGCACCGGCGTAGCGTTATCGCTGCCGGGGTCAGCTTGCCGGTTGATGGCTACTCCGGGCACGAGTTGCAGCAGGTCGAGGTAATCTCGCCCGTTGACGGGCAATTCCGTGATCTGGCGCGGCGTGATGGTTGCACCGGTGGCAGATGCGTTCGGTTCCAGCAAGGGCAGCCCTTCCGAATTCACGTTGACCACTTCTCCGATATTTCCAACGTTCAGTTGGACATCGAAAGTCACGACGCGATTTAGGGTCAACTCGATGTTGGAGGTGCTCGTGACAAAGCCTGTATGTGAAACTGTCAAGGTGTAGGTTCCCGCAGGTAATGCCGTGAGACGGTAGAAACCTTCCGAGTCGGCTGTGACACTGCGCTCGGACGCCAACGTCGTCCCATTTGCCTTGACCTCTGCGCCCGCGATCACCGCGCCATTAGCATCCGTCACGGTTCCTTCAATAGTCGAAGTGGTGGTCTGTGCCGTTGCGCTCGAGGGCAAGAGGTGGAACATGAAGAGAGTGAGGGAAAGGGCTATCAGCGAGGAGCAATACCTGCTCAGTTTGGCTTGCCCGCCTTTGCTCATCAGATTGCAGGTCGGTGTCAGGACAGTCCTTTTCATAACTTCTGCCTCCTCTAAGGAAAGTTACTCGAAGCCGCAGTGTTTAAGAGGTGTCGCAGAGAATCCAACGCGCGTTTTACGCTCACACTCCGCTGATCGTTGCGAGCTACCACGCGTCGTGCAGTAAACGTTTCAGACATCTAGCACCCCATCACAGGCAGATAACGCTGGTGTATAACACTCATCGTTGCAGCATGTCAATAAAAGTACAACAATTGTTGCACCTTGAAAGATGATGTGCTATCTTCGCTCGCCTTGCGAGACTCCGCTACAATCTCAGACAAAAATAAGCAACCTATCTCCGAAAACCGGATTCAGTTTCGCGGGCACTACACCGCGCTCGCCAGCGCTCCCGGCTTCACGATGCTCGGCGGCATCTCTCGCTATTCGCCCGGGATGTGATTGTGCCGGAAGCGAGCATCACGCCTGCTGGTAGCAGTGCCGCGGCGCAGGATTCGGATTTCGGTGTCGACCCGGATAATATTGAGAGTCGAATCGAGGCGGTTGAGTTGAGCAGATGAAAGAATTAACCGCAGTAAAACCAGCAAAGGCAGACTGGGAGGGAAACATGTCGGCCGGAAATAAGTTGGATGGTCAAGATGGAAACAGTAAGGATTCACCAACGTCTCTTGAGGTTCGCTTCGCTCAATCGCAATTGAGCCGCAGCCGGCGTCAACTGATTAGAGCGATTTTGGACAGTCACGAAGAAGCCTTTTTTCTCTCGTCTCGCGAAATGGCCAAGCGCTACAACGTTGACGCCGCTACTATCGTACGCACCGTCCAAGCGTTGGGCTACAAACGCTTCGCAGACTTCGCGGCAGACCTGCGCAAACATTTCGTCACGCAGATCACGCCATACAGGGTGCTGAAGGCTGTCACACGAGAGAGACGAAGCGTGCCTGATCATGTTCGCCAGTGCGTGGAAAGGGACACTGAAAATTTGAGTGTGCTCAGATCAAGCCTCGATGCGGATCGCGTGGTGCAATTGGCTAAACTGATCCATCGTTCGCGGCGCATTCTGGTTGTCGGAGTGGATCTGGCAGCTTCGCTCGCATGGTTTCTTGCTTACGGTTTGACGCCACTCGGATTCGACGCAGATGCGCCCGTCGGGAGTGCTGGAAACCTGCAACACAAGATCGATGTTTTAACCAGCAAAGATTTACTGATCGCTATCAGCTTCGGGCGGTGCCTCAGAGAGACGGTAGAGTCAGTCCTCAGGGCTCGTGAGGGTGGGGTGCCCACTTTCGGAATTACCGACGGCAACACCACGCCGATAGCGATGCACTGTGATGCCTATCTGGTCGCATCCACCGGCAGTCCTTCTTTCACCGGCTCATACGTGGCTCCATTAGCGCTAATAAACACCATCATTGTCGCCAGCACTCACATTCAGCTCAAGCGCGCTCTCGATCTGCTGGGTCGCACCGAAGAGGAGTACAGATCAGGCGAACGCTGGTATCAGGAACCTCTTCTTCCCGCCAAGTCTGATGGCGACCGAGGTCACAGAGTGGGCGTCGGGAATTCAAGACGGTCTCGAAAAAAACAGCTATGAGTTACGAAGGGCCTAAAGGGTTTAACCAGTGCCAAGGGCTAATGGTTCCGCTAGCACCAGCGTTGTCCTCGGACCTGAGGGTGGCCGCTC
>DASWDX010000072.1:0-5640 GCA_036395055.1 Pyrinomonadaceae bacterium
CACAGTGGTTTCACGACCATATCTCGGATCGAATGACTGCATTTGTTCTAGGTGTGGTTCCGTTACTAGCTGGAGCTAGCGTGTTTCTCGTTCGGTGGTTCGTTTCTCCCTATCCAATTTACATGCAGTTTCGACGGAAGCTGGACGCGCTAACCGACACGAAGAAGCAAGAACGCGCCAAAGCTGTCCACGGCTGTTTTGAGCGAAGTGCTGCGATCCTAAAACAACACCATTCGATCTTGCTGCCCTTTCACGCGCTGTCGCGTGCGGAGGGACACAGATTGGAATCTGATAAGGAAGTGGCCGAGGTTTGCGATCTAATCCAAGAGGCTGGATACGATCATCCATTTGAAGGAATATCACCGGGATATGTGCCAGAAAAAGATTGGCTGCTTTTTTTGAAGTACGTCAAACACGCTCCTAATATCAATCCAGAAGAGGGAAAGGATTATATTGACGCTGCCAATCGGTGGCGAGATGACCACGGCTATCCTGTGCCACCTGACGATGCTGATTTCGCATTGTTAGTTGAAAAGACGTTGCTGCGGTGATGAAAATGACTGATAGGCGACATAACCAGTGGCTAAGGCATTCGGCCTGAGCCAATGATCAATCGATTTTCACAATTTTGTGCGCTCAGCGCGACCCTCATGGCCTTGAGCAGCTGCAGCACTGTGACCGACCTGGTCACGTCGAACCTACCGGAGAGTCATTCCGGCAAGCCGTCGATCGTCGTGAGCTTGCGGGAGCAGGAAGCCTATCTCTACCGACAAGGGTATAGAACTGCATCGTCTCGGATATCAAGCGGCCGAGAAGGATACCGCACTCCAATTGGTCGCTTTCAGGTCATCCGTAAGGACGAAGATCACCGCTCTAGTTTGTATGGTGACTACGTTGATGACTCGGGCCGGATCGTCAGGGCAAACGTCGATAGCAGACGTGACAGCAAACCGGCGCATTCGCACTTCGTGGGCACTCCGATGCCCTACTTTCTCGAATTCTCGCCGGGCTACGGATTGCACCAGGGTTACCTACCAGGGGTGCCCGCATCACACGGATGCATTAGGATGCCCTATTGGAAAGCGCGCCAGTTTTATAGCGCCGTTCACATCGGGACACCTGTGGTGGTAAAACCTTAGGGAAGACGCCCGCACGCATTGGCCCGTTTCGTCGCGCGGCTGCGACAACCGAGATGGAACCCGCAGGCAGGACTAACCACTGATCATCGCCTTCGCACGCCCGTCAGCAACTGGCGTGTGCAGTCCACTAAGGTAGCCTCGACAAGCAGAGAGTACCTCAGCGAGTGCGCGCCCGGGGTGACTCGAACACCCGACCCACGGATTAGAAATCCGTTGCTCTATCCGGCTGAGCTACGGGCGCAATTGGCAAAGACATATACCGCGTTTTGCGACGAATAAAAGCTACTGGACCCCCGCGATTCTTACTCCTGCTTTGTGTTCTTCATCACTTGAGCTTGGTAAGATCGGCTAATTCATATTTGTCTTGTCTTAGATGGCCACTGCGCAAACAAACGGCGATTAAAATAGTTCCGCAAGCATCGCGCGGTAACACACCCAAGTTATACTATTGACCATTGTAGAACAAAGATTGACCAACTGTCCGCGCCTTGATAAACGCTGGTGCGCAGACCGCCGCGTTTGCGTGCCATGGCAAAAGAGATTTCATCGAGTGATTCGTCGCTGCCATTGCACGAAGTATTGGAAGCTGAGTTTGTCGCTCTGCATGGAGAGTTCCCATCAGATTATCCGAGCTCCAGCGAACCCAAAACGCGTCTGAAAGCATTATATGATGCAATTCACGGACTAAAGGAGAAACGCGCGGCGCTTTGCATCTCGGGCGGCGGTATCCGGAGCGCAACCTTTGGATTGGGAATTTTGCAGGGTCTGGCGCGCTGCGGATTGCTAGAGAAGTTTCACTTTCTCTCCACTGTCTCGGGTGGCGGATACATCGGCAGCTGGCTAAGCGCGTGGATTAAGAATGATCCAGACGGTATTCGCGGCGTTGTCGGCGAGTTGAAGCGCAGACCTGATTCGACCCTGAATCCCGAGCCGCGTCCGATTCGGCATCTCCGCGAATTCAGCAGTTATCTGGCGCCGAGAGCCGGACTCACCTCCGTAGATTTCTGGACGCTAGTCACCACGTTCATCCGCAACATGTTTCTCAACTGGCTCGTACTGATTTCGTGGCTTGCGGCCGCGATGATGATTCCGCGGTTGTATCTGGCGGCCATCAATTTGCAGCCCGAATGGCCGCCTGCGGCCCCCGGCATGGACAACGCGAAATATGCCCAGCTGACCCATCACATCATGCAGCAGTGGGATTGGTGGCTCAACATCTTGCCTGCCATCGCGTTCATCCTGATCGCCGTGGCGATGGCATACGCGATCATTGATGTCCCATCCACCGGCAATGCACGATTTTCGCAGCGGCGGTTTTTGAAGTATCGCCAGCTTCCGTTGTTCCTAGCGTCGCTCGTTCTCGCCGCATGGTGGGCTGTGTTTTGCAATGTGTATGGCAAGCTCGGCGTATTTCAACACGCGTGGGGATTGCTCAAATTTGTCCTCTTCTTCGTGTTCAGCTACGTGTGCGGCGGCGTCCTCGCCATGTTCACTCCTTGGTTTGGCAACCGAGAGCACAAGGCGCAAACTGGCGGCCTTTGGCGATTTTTTGTCATCTTCGTAACGACCCTTTTCGCTGGGTTTTGCCTGTGGGCGATGGCAACCCGAATGTTTCTGGACCACAGAACGATTGAATTCGCGCTAAACAAAGATTGCGAGGCAACCCAGATTCCAAGCGGAGAAAAGATGACGCTCCCGCAGGGAACCACGGGCGAGATTACAAAAATCGTCGAGGGCACTTACACCGTCGGCATCCTTGGCGTCGATCAACCAGTGGTGCGCATCGCGGAGAAAGCTCTTGATCCACTGATGACCAGCCCGACGCCCGACCCGCAGACGGGCTTGAAAAGATTCACCTTCAAAGACAATTACAGGGCGCTCCAGATCCCCAGCGGGAGGGAAACACTGATTAAAAAAGGAACCGATGCTGAGATCATGGAAAACATCGAGACGAATTACACCATTGAAACAAATTCAGTCTCGGCACGTGTCGCAAAGAAAGACCTCGACGAATTTGAGCTCCAGCCTAATCCCGGACCGGAAGGTGGTTGGATCAGGTTTAGGTTAAAACGCTCTTGCGACGCAAAGCGCACTTCAAACGATCAGACAGTGACGCTCCCAGGCGGGGTTACCGGTTTAATTGAGCAAATCGGCGGCGAGACTTACGCCGTTGAAACTGATCGCGTCACAGCAACGATTGCGAAGAAAGATTTGAACGCTGTCGAACTGCGCCGTCCACTGCCGGCGCCTGCAAACCACGCTGTAGCCTACGTCTGTTTCGCACCGCCTCTCGTTATGGCGGTGGTGATGTTGGTCAATTTCCTCTTTACGGGTCTGGCCAGCTGGGTCTCAGACGACGAAGACCGTGAATGGTGGGCGCGATCGGCGGCGTGGATAACCATCACGATTGTCGCCTGGATCGTGATCAATGCGATCGTTCTTTGGGGCGGCCAGGCAATCACAGCGGCTGCTGGAAATCAGATCGATGTTTTCCTCGGACAACTCAAGGCGAATCCGGTTGCAAAGGCCATCCTCGGGACATTCGGCGGCGTGAGCGGCATTGCTGGCGCGTTGCTGGCTCTTCGATCGAAGCTGGGCGCAAAGCTCGGCAGGAAAGCTCGCTTACAGTGGCCTCTCGTACTAGTGGCGATTGTTTTCTTTGTTCTCCTAGCGGTCGTAATTTCGTGGGTGCTGCTGGTCATCGGTGCGCAGCCCTGGGTGCATCAACTTGTCGCTTTTCTGGGACACATGATGGCGGACCCAAAAGGGCAAGTCATTCTCGTGAGCGCCTTCGTGGTCGCAACGGCCGGCGCCGGTGTGTTCCTGTTTCTTAGATCAAACCTTAGCAAAGGGCTCGTGTCCTTTGTTCTCCTGGCAGGCGTGACTTGGTGGATTCTATTGCTGAGCGGTGCGCAGCGTCTGGCGCAAGAACCAAACGACTGGCGGGCTCAACTCTTCATCGTGGTGTTTCTGATGGGCGTCATACTGCTTTTCGGAATCGTGATGGGGTTCCTCATCAATGCGAATAAGTTTTCCCTCCATGCCACCTATCGGAACCGGTTAATCCGCGCTTACCTTGCCGCTTCGCGACCTCAGCGCAGACCAAACTTCTTTACCGGATTTGATCCTGACGACAATTTTGAGTTGTACAAGTTGCGACCTGAAAAACCGCTTCATGTGATCAACAGCACGCTCAACCTTGTTAAAGGCGAGCAGCTAGCCTGGCAGGAGCGAAAGGCTGAATCCTTTACAATGAGCCGGCTGCACTGCGGATCTTTTCAAGTTCGCTACCGCCCGTCGCGCGAATATGGACATGGCATTACCCTCGGAACCGCACTTGCTATCTCAGGCGCAGCCGCCAATCCCAACATGGGATACCATTCCTCTCCGGTACTCAGTCTTTTAATGACGCTGTTTAACGTGCGCCTGGGATGGTGGCTCGGGAATCCTGGTCCGGCCGGCAGCAAAACATGGAAGCGCGCAGGTCCGCGATACTCGGTGGGGCCGCTCTTTTCCGAGGCGGCAGGCAATACGACCGACCGCTACCAGTACGTCAATCTTTCCGATGGCGGGCACTTTGAAAACCTTGGCCTTTACGAGATGGTACTGCGCCGTTGTCATTGGATCGTCGTGAGCGACGCCGGCGAAGATCCGGAGTGTTCCTTTGCCGATCTTGGAGAAGCGGTGCGCAAGATTCGTATCGACTTCGGAATCCCGATTGAATTCGATCGGATGACCATCTATCCGCGGAGTGGAATCGACACGCTAAAGACTCCAGGACGCTGCGCGGTCGGACGGATTTGCTACTCAGTAGTGGACGGCGCAGATGCGCCCGACGGAGTGATCGTTTACATCAAGCCGGCTTGTTACGGCGATGAACCACGCGACATCTACGAGTATTCCAAGAGGAACGAAATGTTCCCGCACGAGAGCACGGCCGATCAATTTTTCTCCGAATCGCAATTCGAAAGTTATCGGATGCTTGGCGCACACACCATGGAGAAGCTTTGCACGGATTGCCATGGGGACTTTGACTGTTTCATTCGCGACATTCTAAAGAACCACCTCCAGACGGAAGCACCCGTTTGGCTCGCAGGGTTGCTCGACGAAACGAAAAACAAGATCGCGTAAGCGTCGGATCAGCGCATTGCGTGAACATGCGCCTATGCTGGCACGACGAATTCGTGGTAAACTCGCAGAATGACCCGGATTTTCACGCCGCTGGTCACGGCTTGCGCTCTGGCAATCGCGGCGTGGGCGGCGGATCAATCCGCGGAAAACAAATCCGAGGAGCCCGATTCATTCGACGTCGAGCCACCGATATTGAAACAAAACCTCTCCGATGAGCCGTTGCCGAACGGCGATCTGGCGCGTTTGGAAAAACAACTGGAACGCGCAAAGCAAAATGCCGCAGGCGCGGAACGTCTCTATAAAATTGGTGTGCTTGCGAAAATGGAAGTGGAGCAGCGTTTGTTGAAGGTGATACGGTGTGAATCAGATC
>DASWDX010000073.1:0-13339 GCA_036395055.1 Pyrinomonadaceae bacterium
ATCATTCCCGGCAATGACAGGCTTCGCATTCCTGACGAAGCGACTGTTTTTACGCTACCCACCGGCAGCTCAGTTTGGTTTCATGATTTCGAAGGACACTACGAAGGCATTCATACGAAGAAAGAAATCTCTGAAGTTAAAACTGGCGAATGGGCAGCGCCACCACTGACCTTCAAACTGCCAAACGGCGCCGGCTACGGATCGCTCACTGAAGGAGCGTTGCTGAATTACGCCGGCATGGGATTTCAGGCTGACGGTCAGCGAGGTTTCAAGACAGTGCTGGGAAACTCTTTACCGGTAAGTCATCCATTCGATCTGAGATACGGAGCGGTCGAAGCAAAACGTCTTGCGGTTCCAGCGGCGATGGCCGGAACGATTACGACGCCGTGGCGGGTGGTAATGGTAGGCAGCGATCTAAAGACGCTGGTGAACTGCGACATCATCGGCAACGTCTCACCGCCGCCCGACAAGAAATTCTTTCCTGCCGGACTCAACACCGGCTGGATCAAACCGGGTCGCGGTGTTTGGAAATACCTGGATGGCGGCGAGAACACGCTTGACGGAATGAAGGAATTTTCTCGTCTCGCTGGAGAGTTAGGGTTTGAATACAACGTCGTTGAAGGTTTCTGGCAGCGTTGGACGGAGGCAGAAATGCGGGAGCTTACCGACTATTCCCGCCAGCAGAAGGTGGGCATTTGGGTTTGGAAACACAGTCGCGCCCTGCGAACAGCGGACGATCGTCGAAAGTTTTTCCAGCTTTGTAATGATCTCGGAGTAGTGGGCGCGAAGATCGACTTCTTCGATCATGAGGCTAAAGAAATCATCGATCTCTATCAGACGCTGCTGCGGGAAGCAGCCGAACACAAATTGATGCTCGAGTTTCACGGCGCCAACAAACCGGCCGGCGAATCACGGACCTGGCCAAATGAAATGACGCGAGAAGCGATTCGTGGTTTGGAATACCGCAACACGCAGACGCGCTCGGTGCACAACACCACTCTTCCATTCACGCGCATGCTTGCGGGGCATGCTGATTACTCAGTCATGCACTTTGGGGAACGACGGAGAGAAACGTCGTGGGCGCATCAAATAGCTTCGGCGGCGATTCTCACTTCTCCAGTGCTTATTTATGGCGCCCACCCAAAAAGCATTCTGGAAAACCCGGCCGCGGAGTTAATAAAAAGCATACCCAGCGTGTGGGATGAAACGATTGCGCTATCACCTTGTGAGATTGGTGAAATCGCGGCTTTCGCACGCCGCAGGGGCAGCACGTGGTTTCTGGCGATCATGAATGGCCCAGCGGCAAGGAGCATCCATGTTCCTCTTTCGTTTCTCGAACGGGGCGAGTATCAGGCCATGCTGGTCCGCGATCTGGCCGATGAGCCGGCTGCGGTCAAGATTGAAAAGACAAAACATATTCGCGGGGATCAATTAGCCATCGAGCTGCGCGCAGGAGGTGGATTCATCGGGAGGTTTTCGTAATGAGGTTCTCGTCAGGCGACAACGACATTCCAGCGCGGAAATGGTCTGGAAATGCAGCACCTGAATACCCCGAGAGTGGCCCTCGGCAACCCTCGTCGCGCGGCTCTGCCGCCGCACAGTGCGGAAAGGCTATGCCTTTCCGAACGATCTATTTCGTTCTTCCGAGGCTATGCCTCGGCGGAGGCGTAGCCTCCGGAATTACTAGCGACTCTCTCGGTAAGGCGGAGCCTTACCGCACTGTGCGGCGGCAAAGCCGCAATGTCGAACGATTGAAATGAAAACTTTATTGGCTTTCCTTCTCGGCTCACTCCTGCTTTGCCAAATCGCGGTCGCGCAAACTGCGGCGAACGCAAAGCAAGCGTGGCCCCGTTCAATTCCTGTCCGAATTGCTGATAGTAGCAACAGAGATCTTTTAGTAATGACGCTCGGTCCAGTCAAACCGGCAATCGCTGATGGTATGTTCAACCCGACAACCGACGAGGTGCAACTCAAAGATGGCACCACACTCAACAACTATTATCGCGATACTCTAAAAATCAAGTACTACAAGCCAATCGACAAGTCGCGATTTCCCTTGCCACCGGCGGGTTGGTGCTCCTGGTACTTCTATTACCAGGAAATCGGCGAAGACGAAGTGAAGCGCAATGCCGAGTGGATTGCGCAAAACTTGAAGGACTACGGCGCAGTGTATGTTCAGATTGATGACGGCTGGCAGGGTACTGGTCATGGTCTGGGAGAAAATCGCGACTGGACAACTATTGATAAACGCTTTGCCGGAGGCATGGCCGCGCTGGCCGCTTACATCAAGGCGCGCGGATTAAAGCCCGGAATCTGGCTTGCGCCTCACGGCCAGAGCAATGAGACAGTCGTGAAGCTGAACCACGGCGCTTTTCTGCTCAAGCCGGATGGGTCGTCAGCTTCGAGCACCTGGGAAGGAAGGTTCCTTGTTGATCCGTCGGCTCCTGAGTCGCGGCAGTATTTGAAAAATCTATTCTCAACTCTTTCGGGTTGGGGCTACGAGTATTTTAAGATTGACGGACAACCTATTGTCATTCGCGAGTACCGCAACAAAAAATCTTCGATGAAGCATCCGGTGGACGATACGGACAAATTATATCGAAATACGTTGGCAAGTATCCGCGCGGCGATTGGACCAGACCGCTACCTCCTTGGCTGTTGGGTAGTTCCTTTAGAGGGAGTTGGTCTAATGAACGGCTCGCGCATTGGCGCGGACGTCTTGCCCAACTGGGATGGGTTCAAGTTTGCCATGCGGGCCACGATGGAATACTACTTCCTTCACAACATTGCCTGGTATACAGATCCTGACGTGCTCGTGGTTCGCGCTCCGTTGCCGCTCGAGCAGGCGCGCGCCTGGGCGACTCTCCAGGGTTTGACGGGACAGTCGCTATTAACGAGTGACCGCCTTAGCGATCTTTCAGCAGAGCGAGTTGAGCTTCTGCGACGTGTTTATCCGGCGGTCGATATTGTGCCGATGGATCTGTTCAAGTCGGAGCGCAACAAGCGCATTTGGGATCTGAAAGTCAATCATCTCGGCCGTAATTACGATGTAGTCGGCGTTTTCAATTTCGATGAGACAAAGCCGGCGCCCACCTACGTGAGTTGGAAAGACCTGGGTTTACCGGACGACAAACCGATCCACGTCTTTGATTTTTGGAATAAAGAATACCTCGGCGCCTGGGAAAAGGGTGTAAGTGTCGATCTTTCTCCGGCCAGCACACGTGTCCTTACGCTTCTCGCTCAGGAAGATCATCCGCAGCTGATTTCTACCAGCCGGCACCTGACACAAGGCTGGGTTGATCTGGTGTCGCAGGCTTACAACGCGGCTGACAATTCTTATCAGGGCAGAAGCAGGGTTATTAAGAATGACCCGTACGAGCTAAGGTTTGTCTTTCCTCGCGGAAAAAACTTTGTCATTAAACAAGCCTCCGCGCGTGGCGCGACCGGACGTTTGGCTGCGAAGATTTCCAATCATCAAGGGTGGGCCACACTTGAGTTCAACTCGCCCCGCACCGCCGTGGTCAGCTGGAACGTTTCCTTCGCGCCGGCCGACATCTACCACTTTCCAGTCCGCGAACCACAAAACCTTTGGGCCGAGCGAGCCGGCATCGATGGCATCAACTTGAGATGGACCGTGCAACACCAACCCGTCGTCGGTTATCAGGTTTGGCTTAACGGAAAGTTGGTGGGCGCTACGACATCGCAGGTATTCGCATTGCGGGATTTGGATCCAGCTGCGAGTTACACGGCGCACGTGAAAACCGTTTGGCAGGACGGAACAAGCAGCGAGAAAAGGGCAGAGCTGCAGTTTAGTCTGAAGCAACTACTTCCGGAAGAAGTGTACCTTTCCGAACTGGATCCCCTGCGACAGACATCGGGTTGGCGACAAACCGAGTTCAATCGCAACTTCAACGGCGGAGGACTTTCGATCTCCGGCCGCCACTTCGAAAAGGGCATAGGCATGCCCACAAATTCCGAAATTGAGTTTCAGCTCAATGGAACTTACGCCAGTTTCTCGGCGCTCGTGGGAATTGATGACGAACATAACAATAAGGATTCGATTGCCGAGTTTGTCGTGCTGGGAGATGGCAAGGAACTCTGGCGCAGTGGTGGAATGAAAAAGGCGGATGGCGCGAAGTCAGTGAAAGTGGACGTGGAAGATGTGCGCAGACTGATGCTGCGCGTTAGACGCGATGGGGAAGGTGGTCGCATCCATGCTGATTGGGGAGACGCGAAACTGAGTAACTGAGGTGGCGATTACCGCGGGAAAGCCGGTGGGTAACAGAAGCCTGCGGAAGCAGGCGAGAGCATAGAGCCTGAGGCGTAAGCCCCAGGTCATCGGTAACAAAGACAGTGCAGCCCGCGGAGCGGGCGACAGCCAGGCAATTCACGCAAAATGGGATTGAACAATGAGTGAGACTTGGAACCGAGGCGCTGCCGCCCGTTTCACGGGCTCAAACCTTTCTTCACGCTTTCTCCTGGGGCTAACGCCCCAGGCTTTATGCTTTCGCCCGCTTCGCGGGCTAGTGGCCCAACTGTTTTCAACTTGCGCGGTGACGTTGCTCCTTAGTATTAGCGCAACTGCGCAGGGATCTGGTCTGAATGTCGCTGCGTTTGATCGAGCACGAGTCTTGAAGTCAGCGAACCAGTATTTGAAGGAAGCGCCTATCACAATCACGGCTTCGACTAGTCCGCGCAGCGCCGGTGGCCCGCATGATTTTTTCTCCGAGGGAGATTACTGGTGGCCTGACCCAAATAATCCCGACGGTCCCTACGTGCAACGCGACGGTATGAGCAACCCTGATAACTTTACGGATCACAGGCGCTATCTGATGAGGTTAAGTGTGCAATTGCCCGCGCTCGCTGCCGCCTGGAAGCTGACGATGAATATGCGCTACGCAAAGCATGCCGCGTTGCATCTTCGTGCCTGGTTCATCGATGAACGCACTCGAATGAATCCCAATTTGCAATATGCCCAGGCAATTCATGGTCGCTTTACGGGACGGGGAATCGGCATCATCGACACCATCCATCTCGTCGAAGTGGCACGAGCAATCGAAGTGTTAGCGAACTCGAAAGCCCTTTCGCAAACAGAAATCGACCAAATCCATAAGTGGTTTGCCGATTACCTGAATTGGCTGACGTCCAGCAAGAACGGCCTGGAAGAACGCGAGGCAAAAAATAATCACGGCACATGTTGGGTAATGCAGGTTGCCGCGTTTGCAAAACTGACCGGGAACCAGGACCTGCTCAATTACTGCCGCGACCGTTTCAAACACGTTCTGTTGCCAGGTCAGATCGCCGCCGATGGCAGTTTTCCCCAGGAGTTGAGACGAACCAAACCTTACTGTTATTCGCTCTTCAATCTCGAGGCGATGGCAACGATCTGCCAAATACTTTCCAAACCCACAGACAATCTCTGGTTATTCGTAACCCCTGAAGGCGCCGGCATCAGTAAGGCGCTTGGGTATATGTTCCCTTATATAAAGGACAAGAAGCAGTGGCCGTTGCCAAAGGACGTCATGTATGACGAGCAGTGGCCGATGCGCCAGAGCAGCCTGCTGTTTGCTGGAAAGGCTTTGGCAAATTCTAATTACCTAATGCTGTGGACAAAGCTCAAACCTGATTCAACCGTGGAAGAAGTCGTCCGCAATTTCTTTATTCGACAGCCGGTCTTGTGGGTTGGTTGAGCAAACGGCTCTTAATTTGAAGAGTGACGACGTGAGCAGCCGGAGTTAATGATGCGCAAACTTATTCTTTTATTGCCAGCGGCCCTTCTCATCTGGATAGGAGCAGCCTCGGTTGCTCCGCAGTCGCCATCCGGCAGGAAACAACAAACGGTAGAGAATAACCGAGCGGCCGCCAGCTCAGCTTTTTCCACTGAAGACCAAAAGGAGAAACGCCTCCGTTGGTGGCGTGAAGCACATTTCGGAATGTTTATTCACTGGGGCCTTTACGCCGTCCCCGCCGGCGAGTGGAAAGGAAGGCCTATCCCCGGCATCGGCGAATGGATCATGAATCGAGCAAAAATTCCGGTCGCAGAGTATGAGCTCCTCACTCGACAATTCAATCCCGTGAAGTTCAATGCTGATGAATGGGTGAAGGTAGCCAAAGATGCCGGGATGAAGTACCTCGTTATCACCTCCAAACACCATGATGGTTTTGCCATGTACGATTCGAAGGCGAGCCCTTTCAATATTGTCGACGCGACCCCCTTCAAGCGCGACGTGTTGAAGGAACTGGCTGCAGCCTGCCAAAGGGCCGGCATCAAACTCGGCTTCTATTACTCCCAAACACAGGACTGGCATGAGCCGGATGCGGTCGGGAACGATTGGGACTTTCCGGATGAGAGCAAGAAAGACTTTGCGCACTACCTGGAAGTGAAAGTGAAGCCACAGGTGCGGGAGCTGCTCACCAACTATGGGCCCATCGGACTCATCTGGTTTGACACGCCGCGCAACATCACGAAGGCGCAGAGTCAGGAACTCGTCGACCTGGTTCATCAGATTCAACCAGACTGTCTGGTTAGCGGTCGAGTTGGGCACGGCCTGGGCGATTATGATTCTGTGGGCGACAACCAGATCTCTGTCGGCAAAATCAGTCGTGATTGGGAGACTCCCGTAACCCTAAATGACACGTGGGGTTTTAAGAAGGATGATCACAACTGGAAGTCCACCGCGATATTGATTCGGCAGATGCTTCAGGTTATCAGCCGGGGCGGCAATTATCTGCTCAACGTTGGTCCTACGGCCGAGGGCATCATCCCCGAACCCAGTGTGCAGAGGTTGGCCGAAGTTGGTCAGTGGCTGCGAATTAATAACGAGGCTGTATATGGGAATGGTCCGAGCCCGTTCGCTTACGAACTACCATGGGGCTTGATTACAACACGCCCGGGCAAGTTGTATCTTCATGTATTCGACTGGCCGCAGAAGGAATTGGTGCTGTATGGCTTGAAGAGCAAAGTTCAAAAGGCTTACCTGCTCGCAAACAAAAAAGAATTGAAACTTAGAGTGGAGTCCGACAAGGCGTTGGACCATCACGCTTTGCGCGTTGAGTTACCGGCCACAGCGCCCGACAAACACGATTCGATCATTGTGCTTGAGGTTAGGGGAGAATTAGTCACCGAGAACTCATTGATCCAACAGCCGGATCGGAGCGTAACTTTGCCCGCCTACCTCTCCGAAGTTCACAAAGCAGCCGGCGAGCAACAATTAAGATTGGACAGCCGCGGCGTGATTGAGAGATGGGTCAACAAGGATGAATGGGTAAGCTGGGATTTCAAGATAAACCGGCCGGGCGCTTTTGATGTTGTGGTGCTAACTTCCGAACAGAAGTATGGGCGAGACTGGGAAGGAGATCACCAGGTGAGAATCGAAGTGGCCGGCGAGAAGATGCAAGGAGTAATCGCCAATCAGGGCAAAGAAGAAAACCCTTTCAACCCTTATTGGAAATATGTCAAATCGAAAGTTGGCCGCGCGACAATTGCTAAACCCGGCAAATACAACTTAACGCTAAAACCGGAGGTGCTCCAGACGGAGAAGAAACTCGGCTTGACTCTGGTTTCGGTAAAGCTGATTCCCGTTCAGTAATGCGGAATTCGTCTGGCATGGCCGCGATTTGGACAGGTGACGCAGTCACTTTCAGTAATGTCGAATTTGAAATTTTCTGTGGTGAGTGAGTATTGCCTGGGGTCTATTCACCACAGGAACACAGAGACGCAGCGCGGCCAGGGCCGCAACCAAAACGGTGCCTTAGCTCCGGAGGAGTAGAATGTCTAAAGCCACGGCGAGCAAATCCAATGACAAGCTTGAGAGGAGCGAAATGTTCCGGCGTGCCGGTAAGTCCAGCAATAACATTTCGCTTCTCCGGAGCTTGGGAATTGTTTTAACGCGTGATCTATAAACATATCGTGCCTCCGGGACGAGACCATCGCATCGATTAGCGAAAACAGTGAAGACAAAGCAACTTACAAGACGTGAAGTTCTTCGCGCAGCGCTGGTGACGCCGGCCCTGGCAGCCTTACCGAAGCTGGTGGAAGCGGAGCGTCGCAGCCTCGAGCGTTTTGGCCGGCAGACCTTGATAAAAGCCCCCGGATTTGTTGTTCCCTTGGGAGACGAGTCTGTAAGGCAGGTAAAGTTGAACCGTCCGTGGCGAGGCTCGGTGTGCCGTTCTCGACTGATAAATCAAGGACAAGAGAATGTACCTGTTAAAGAGGTCGTGCTCTTCGATCTTAAACTCAATCTGCCGTCGAAGACCCGACTTTACGGTGAGGGATTTCAGATGTTGACGCAGAGCGGAGGCACGCTGGGCCAGCCTTTGGATCTTGGCAACTATACAGACGCCAAACACTACAAGCTGCCGGCACCGGAAGCTGCCAAAGCTTTCTACGGGATGATGACACTAGCCCCACCTGAGGGCGGGAACTTCCTATTGGCGTTTACATCATGCCGTCGGTTTAGCGGGCAGTTTTATTTGCGTGGCTCGTCTTTGCAGGTTGTAGTAGACACTGAAGGGTTGAATTTGAAACCGGGTGAGACTTGGGAATTGGAAGAGTTCACCTTTTTGTCAGGATCGAATCGCGAAGAATTGCTCGCAAGTTTGGGCCAACGCCTGGCCTCAAATCATCCTCCCCTGCGCGGGGCGAAGCCACCAGCCGGATGGTGTTCCTGGTACTGCTTTGGACCAAGGGTTACGGCGCAACAGGTTCTCGAAAACCTGGACTTCATCGCTAAGAACAGTCCCGGGCTTAAGTACATTCAGATCGATGATGGATACCAGCCCGCCATGGGAGATTGGCTGGAGACAGGGGCAGCCTTCGGCGGAAATGTGCAGGGCGTACTGAAGCAGATACGGGAGCGTGGTTTCCAGCCGGCCATTTGGGTGGCGCCTTTCATTGCGGAAGAGAAGTCGCATCTGTTTCAACAACAGCCCACCTGGTTTGTGAAAGATGCCGAAGGCGAGCCTTTGCAATCAGACCGCGTCACCTTCGGCGGCTGGCGGCATGGGCCATGGTACGTGTTGGATGGCACCCATCCGGAAGTCCAGCAACACTTTGAAAAGCTTTTCCTGACCATGAGGCGGGAGTGGGGTTGCACCTATTTCAAGCTCGATGCCAACTTCTGGGGTGCCATACACGGAGGCCATTTCTACGATCGCCGCGCCACCCGAATCGAAGCTTACCGGCGCGGCATGCGGGCGATCTTACGAGGTGCGGGCGACAGTTTCGTCCTCGGCTGCAATCATCCAATCTGGGCGTCGCTTGGATTGATCCATGGATCGCGCAGCTCTAACGACATCAAGCGAACCTGGGAGCGTGTGGCCACAACGGCCCGCCAAAACCTGCAACGTAATTGGCAGAACGCGCGATTGTGGTGGAATGATCCCGACGCAGTGGTGCTTACCGGCGACCTTCCCGAAGACGAGTTTCGCTTTCACGCCACGGCAATTTACGCAACCGGAGGAATGATTCTATCAGGAGACGATCTAACGAAAATCAGCCCGGAAAGACTCACTATGCTGCGTAAGCTGCAACCGCCGACCGGCGTTGCGGCACGCTTCGCTGACGACTCATTTCGAGTTGGTTCAATTAAGTTCCCTGATCGAGAGGTCTTCTGCCTGTTCAATTGGGAGAATTCCCCGCAGACGATTTCTTTTCATCTGTCCCGAGCTGTCAACCTTACAGATTTCTGGAGCGGAGAAAATCTGGGAAGGCATGTTGGCGAATTTTCAATCGAGCAAATGGCGCCGCACTCGGCGAAATTGTTCGTGTCGAAATGAAAGGTCTTAAGAGACAGAATGCTTGCAGCTGACAAGATAGAAGCGACGGCAGCAGGCGCACGCATCTTTCGCGCTCCTGGCCGGCTCAACCTGATCGGAGAGCATACTGACTATAACGATGGGTTTGTAATGCCTGTCGCCGTCGGCTTCGGAACCACAGTCACGGTCACTCCGCGGCCCGATCGCGTGGTGTCTGTTTTCTCGCACAACTTTTCCGAAAGGGTTGAATTTAACCTCGACGATCGAAGTCCGAAAGCCGGCCATCATTGGAGCGACTACGTTCGCGGAGTTGCAGTCATGCTTGAACTGGCAGGCCACCATTTGAATGGAGCGACACTAACCATTAGCGGAGACGTTCCGATTGGAGCAGGATTAAGTTCGTCCGCAGCCATTGAAGTCGCGACTGCACTTGCCTTGCTGGAGAACTCAGGCATTCGTTTAGATCGAGCGGAGATTGCGGGTATTTGTCAGCGCGCGGAAAACGAGTTTGTCGGTATGCGGTGTGGAATTATGGATCAGTTTACTTCGTGTTTCGGCCAGGAAGGGAAAGCGCTTCTGCTCGACTGTCGCTCGCTTGAGTATAAGTTGTTATCTCTGCCCGAAGGAGTGCGTCTAATTATCTGCAATACAATGGTAAGGCACGAATTGGCGACTGGGGAATACAACAAGCGCCGCGCCGAATGCGAAGCTGGAGTGTGTCATTTCAATCAAAGTCGGCCTAATGTGCGGGCGTTGCGCGACGTCACTGAGGACGAGTTGGAGCGCTCTCGCCTGGATCTATCCGAAGTGATTTTTCGGCGCTGTCGCCATGTAGTTACCGAGAACTCGCGGGTGCTCAACGCCGCAGTGGCGCTGCAGGAAGGGGCCCTCGAAACCTTTGGTCAAGTTATGAACGACTCGCACCGCAGTCTACGGGACGATTACGAAGTTAGTTGTAAAGAACTCGACCTGATGGTGGAGCTGGCGCGGCGCGTTGAAGGAGTTTACGGCGCGCGCATGACTGGCGGCGGGTTCGGCGGGTGCACCGTCAATCTGGTGAATGCCGAAAACGTTGATGAGTTTAAGCGACTGGTAGCGCAGGGTTATCAGGCGGAAACCGGACTTGCGCCCGAGATCTATGTTTGCAGCGCAGCAGCGGGAGCTGGAGAAGTGACCAATGCGCAAAGCAATCCTGATAGTAGCTAGTTCTCGTGTTTACTTTATTCACACCGTGGCTTTAGCCCGGTGTCAAGCAGCGCGTCGAGGTCTTAACGAAAAGCATGTTTGATCTTCACCAGCATCCGCATCGTCGCTACAACCCGCTTACCGGCGAGTGGGTTCTCGTTTCCCCCCAACGAACGGATCGACCGTGGCAAGGCCGGATGGAAGACAGTCCTGACGAGGCTGAGCCACAGTTTGATCCGGAGTGTTACTTGTGTCCGGGCAACGCTCGCGCAGGTGGCGCGCGCAATCCCGAGTACACGAGCACCTTCGTTTTTGACAATGATTTTGCGGCGTTGCGGGCCGACACGTGCAACGAGAGAGTGGATGGTGGCGGCTTGATCGTGGCCGAGGGGGAGCCGGGAATCTGCCGCGTTGTCTGCTTTTCACCACGTCACGACCTGACAATTTCGCGAATGAGCGGCGACCAGATTCTGCAGGTAGTCAACACGTGGACCGCACAGTTTGAAGAACTCGGAAGTCAGTCTTTTATTAATTGGGTTCAGATCTTTGAGAATCGAGGTGCGCTGATGGGCGCCAGCAATCCGCATCCTCATGGACAGATCTGGGCCAACGCAAATCCGCCTAACGAATCGCGGAAAGAAGACACCATGCAACGTGAATACTGGGCCAGCCATCGGTCTTGCCTCCTCTGCGATTACCTCGCGCTGGAACTGAAATCGAGAGAACGACTGGTGTGCGAAAACGAAGACTTCTACGCGCTCGTTCCGTTTTGGGCTGTCTGGCCTTTCGAGATCATGCTGATAAGCAAACAACACACAACTGGCCTGGACGATCTAAACGACGCGGAGCGGAGCGCGCTGGCCGACATTCTCAAGCGAGTGACGATCGGCTACGACAGTCTGTTCCAGGTGCCGTTCCCTTACACGATGGGTTTCCATCAGCGACCCACGGATAGCCGGCCGCATCCGGAGTGGCATTTGCACGCGCACTTCTATCCGCCGCTGCTGCGTTCAGCAACGGTTCGGAAATTTATGGTCGGTTACGAAATGTTAGGAATGCCGCAGCGCGACATAGCGCCCGAGGCTGCGGCAAGCAAACTTCGCGAGCTGGCCAACCGGAATTCTTAAGTCGAAAAAAAATCACGACTAGTTGAGAGAGGCAATACAAATCTTGCTAAGGTGGAATCAAAAAGAATGACAAAGATGAATAGACGAAGTTATTTGCTTAGCCTGGCTGCTATGGGTGCAAGTGCTGGTGCACTCGCGGGCGCCTCGGGGTTTGACGTCTTCGCGCAGGAACAGACCCCGGCAGAAACTGGGGCGCCTACCACGTCCACCATCGCTGATCGTACGCGGCGAATGAAGTGGTGGCATGAGGCGAAGTTTGGCATGTTCATTCACTGGGGACTCTACAGCATAGTTGGTCGTCACGAGTGGGTGATGGAGATGGAAGGTATTCCGGTCAAAGAGTATGAGCCGCTGGCCGATCGGTTCAAGCCTAAACCAAATGCGGCGCGCGCCTGGGCGCAACTGGCCAGGCGCGCGGGCATGAAGTACATGGTCATGACGACCAAGCATCACGAAGGTTTCTGTAACTTCGACTCGAAGCTCACCGACTATTGCGCGACAAAACGCGGCCCGGGCCGTGACCTCGTGCGTGAATACGTAGATGCCGCGCGCGCTGAAGGATTGCGCTTCGGCTTCTACTATTCGCTGATGGATTGGCACCATCCTGATGGCGCGCGCTGTCTGACAGATGAGGCGGCACGCCGGCGCTTTGTCGATTACATTCACGGTCAAGTGAAAGAGTTGATGACGAATTACGGGAAGGTGGACATTCTTTGGTACGACGTGCCCTGGCCGCTTGATGCGAAAGGGTGGGAATCAGTCGAGATGAACCGAATGGTGAGAAAGCTGCAGCCTGATGTCATCATCAACAACCGTTCGAAGATTCCGGAAGACTTCGATACACCCGAACAACGTATCGTGGCTTCAGCAGAGCGTCCCTGGGAATCGTGCATGACGTTAAATGACAGTTGGGGCTATCACGTTGCCGATGACGGCTGGAAAACTCCGAAGACCGTTATCCGCAACCTTATTACCTGCGCGCACGATGGTGGCAACTATCTTCTGAATATTGGGCCCACGGGAGACGGCTCTATTCCGACGGAGTCCGTACGCATACTTTCGACCGTTGGAGATTGGACGAACAAAAACGGAGAGGCGATCCATGGTGCAGACCGCTGTCAGCCGAGTCGTTCGCGATTCGCCAGCTTCTCGCGCAAGGGAAACACGCTTTTCATGCACGTGCACTACTGGCCGGGCGAAACGGTAGTGCTTGGTAACCTGCTGAACAAGGTCACGTCTGTCAAATTGTTGGCCACGAATCAGCCCGTAAA
>DASWDX010000074.1:0-33697 GCA_036395055.1 Pyrinomonadaceae bacterium
ACCTTGCAGGTCCATCGCGTACTGGCTCTTGCCGCTCTTTAGATTTTTTACCTGGAGATTGCGCAGCACCGGCGTGTATTTTCCGTTCGCGCCCTCTTCGTAATTGAAATCAACGGTAATGGCTGCATGAGCCACTTCCCCAACTGTGATGTCGCGGAAGAATAAGTTTTCCAGCACGCCACCGCGCATCGCGTTGTTCTTGAACCTCAAAGCATGATCGAGCCGCGGGCTACTCAAGTTGCAATTCATCGCGAACACGTTGCGCACGCCGCCAGAGATTTCGCTGCCCACGGTGATGCCGCCATGACCATCCTCCATGTGACAGCCGCGGATAATGATGTTCTGCGAGGGCACGGCGACGCGGCGGCCATCATCATTCCTCCCTGCCTTGATCGCGATGCAATCATCACCGGTCGCGAAGTAGCAATCTTCAATCAGTACGTCTGTACACGACTCAGGATCGCAGCCATCGGTGTTCGGACCAGTTTGATCCGTCGCGCTCGCCTCGCGCTGCACGTGAACGCCACGCACGGTTACGTTCGTGCACAGCACCGGATGAATCTGCCACATCGGAGAGTGGCGCAGCGTCACTCCTTCGATCAAAACGTTCTGACAGCGATATGGCTGAATGAACTGCGGTCGCAGGTAACTTCCTTCACCAAAAATGCGTTGACTGACCGGTGTCGCTTTCGCCACATAGTCATACAGAAGAGCGCGCGCTTTGCTCTGATCAGGATCGCCCTTCTTCCAACCACAGCCCGTCCGGCCTTTCCACGGCCACCAGTGATCGCAATCAGCGTTTCCATCAATTACACCTTCGCCGGTAATGGCAATGTTCTGCTGTTCAAAAGCATAGATGAACGGCGAATAGTTCATCAGCTCCATACCTTCCCAGCGAGTGAAAACGAGCGGCAGGTACTTCTTCGGATCGCGATCGAATTTGATGGTTGCGTTCTTCGTAACGTGCAGGTTGACGTTGCTCTTGAGATGGATTGCTCCGGTTGAAAACTCGCCGGCGGGAACGACGACGCGGCCGCCGCCCGCTCGGTTGCACGCTTCGACGCTACGGCGAAATCCATCGGAGCAGTCAAACTTGCCATCGCCACGCGCGCCAAATTTTGTGATATCGAAATCGCGATTTGGAAAAGTCGGCGCCTTGATGCGCGCCAGAATTCGCGGAAACAAGGTCTCCCATGGGCCATCCGACTCTCCCGCAAATAGAGACGAGAACGCGCGAACGTGTTGCACGTGCGACAGCAACACCACACCGGTACCACCGGCTAATATACTCTTTATGAAATCGCGTCTATCTCTCATACTTCTCGAGTCTCGCGAACCTACAAATTCTTGACGTCCGCATTCACGAGTTTCAGCGGCTCGCCTTTCTGCGGAACGATCTTGACGTTGCGCATCGAAACGTTCTTCGCATCCTGCACGGTCATTCCTGATTGCGCATTGACGCGCACATTCTCAAGCAGCACGCTGTCGATTGGCATTTCGGGCAATCCGATAATATCGCCGGCGGTTTTTGCGTTTTCAACAGTCACATCAATAATGCGCACGCCGCGGATGATCGGAGTCGTCGAAGTCACAGGACTTGTTTTTCTTTCCTGCTGCGCGGCCTTATCGAAGTAGAACAAGTTGAGCGTAATGGCCACGCCGACATTCCGCATCGTGATGTTGCGATAGACGACGTTTTCAATTAGCCCGCCGCGGTCGCGCGCCGATTTGATCCGAATTCCGTTGTCCGCGCCGTCGAAGGTGCAGTTCTGGACGACGATGTTCCGAATCCCGCCGCCGACGTTGCTGCCGACGGACGCGCCGTGGCCGTGCTTAAAAACGCAATCGATAACTAAGACGTTTTCAGTCGGCCCCTCGCCAAGATTCGACTTGAACGAAACGTGATCGTCGCCGACATCGATCACGCAGTGACGAATCAGAATGTCTCGGCTACTGGTTGGATCGATCGCATCAGTGTTTGGCGAATCGGCCGGCGCAGTGATCGTTACGTTCTCGATGGTTACATCATGGCAGCGCTGCGGCACCAAGTGAAACTGAGCGGAGTCTTTCAAAGTTACACTCTGAACGAGGACATTCGCGCAGTCAGTTAACACAATGAGTTTGGGGCGCGCACTTTCTTGCGGCTGGCCGGCCGCGCGCGGTTGGCCTTGTTGGGGCACGCCCGCCGCTCGTTCGTCGCGAAAACGTTTCCACCACGGCGCGCCGGCGCCGTCGATTGTACCTTCGCCGCGAATCGCGATGTTGGTCAGTTTCTTGCCGCCGATCAGCGGCAGAGCTTTGTGATCGGCAGTTTCGTAATCAGAGAAGTTTTGTGAGCCGCGAATCGTCGCGCCTTTCTCAATCACCAGGGCTGTGTTGCCCACGAGTTGAATGGGGCCGGTGACATAGGTGCCAACCGGCACGATCACTTCGCCTCCACCGTTGGCCTTGGCCGCTGCGATCGTTTTGTGAAACGCTTCAGTGTTCGATCCCTTGCCATCCCCAATCGCGCCATAGTCAGTGATCAGGAATTTGCGCGAAGGTATGATCGGCAATTTCGGGTTGACGTTGATCGAATTAGAGGATTGGGCAAACGCACTGAGGTGTCGGCCAGACATACCAGCAACCGCCGCGATCGCAATCGTGAGCCCAAAACAGATGACCCCACTAATTAATCGTAATCTGATTACCACTTCAATGGATTCCAATTGTCAACGCCCTTCAAAAAAGTTTGCGTCGCGAACGGCTGAATCTCCTGCTCAGTTAATTGCTTCGACCATGGGACGCGGGCCGAAGGGTTCGCACCCGGGCCGCTCGATTTGTATTCCGCAAATCGCGCGGTTTTCTCGCGCGCCGGATCGCGCCAATTGTCCCAACCCTCCGGCCGAATGTGCGCGTCCAGCCAACAATCAATAAATACGGCGCGGCCGTATGGACGCCATGGGCGTCCGAGATAACTCTTCGCATCAGTGCCGCCGGTAAGCTTGCAGTGGTGAAAAACAAGACCGTTCGGCTCGGCAGTCAAAGCCCAGGGCGCAGTGACATAGCCCTGTCCTTTGCTATGAATAGTGCAGTTGTCGAACACTGAAGTGCTGTTGCCGAAAATGAAATCAACGTGACCTTCGATGTAACAGTCCCTGTAATACTGCCGTCCGCCATGCGCGAAGAGAGTGTCCTGCCAGCCGAGGAAACGACAATTTCGAAAGATGACGCGATCGGTATTCACGTACGCCGCGACTGCCTGTGAGCCGACTCCGTAAGTGTTTTCGAACGTGATGTTCTCAGCGCGAAAGTCGCTGCCGCCGAGATACGCCGTGTACGAGTTCCGCGTATCGCCGGAAGTCTTGGCGCTGAGATTAAACGTGATCGTCGTTCGCAATGGATCTTCGCCGCTCAGAGTGATGAAAGGTTTCGTTTGCAGAATCTTGATCTGCTCTTTGTACGTGCCGGGCTTAATCTGAATCACAAACCGATGTGTGTTGAATTCCGGCACGCGGTCGATTGCCTGCTGAACGGTGGTAGTGTCTCCGCTGCCGTCCGGCGCAACCACAATTCGATAGCGATCTTTCTTGATCGCGTTTGAATGGAAATCATTTGCGGTGGCGATCGGCTTCGAACCAACTAATCCCGTTGCAAAGACCGCCGTCAAAAGACCGAAGAAGATTCTTTCCTTCACTGCTTTTTGGCGTTGGTTAACTTGGGGAGTGGGCTTGAGCCGCCGCGCATTGATTGACGGCTCAAGCCTTTTGCCGTTATTCGATCAAAAGACAAACTTCACGCCAAGTTGAATATCGCGAGGGAGGTTGCGCTGCACGCCGCCGGAGAAGCCGAAACGCGCGTTGCTCGGATCGAGATTGAAGTCAATGACATACGCGTGATTGAACGCGTTGAGCGCCTCGCCCCGGAGCTGAATGCGCTTGCCCTCGCCGATCTCGAAATTCTTCGTCATCGAAAGGTTGACCGCCTGATATGGCATGTTCCGCAAGTTGTCGTATGTCGACTTGAAGTTGCGCAGTCCGAACGAGTTCAGCCTAACGAACCCGGTCGTATCGAAAATCGGCAGGTTCGTGCAGCCGGTCGTGCACTCGAAGACGCCATACTTGTGGCCTTGGCCGTCGCCCTCGAACGTGTGTGCCTTGAGCTGCGTCGGATCACCCGGATAGTAGATGTTCTGGGTGAAGTTGAAGGGCTGGCCCGACTGCCACTCGTACGTACCGTTGAGCTGCCAGCCGCCGACGAAGGCATCGAGGAGACGGTTCATATCCTTGCCGATCCGCCGCCCGCGGCCCAACGGCGGCCGGTAGCTTGCCGCCACAGTGTATCGGTTGGGGCGGTCATCGGGCGAGATGCGGGCCTCAACTTGTGGATCGGACGCGTTCAGGTAGCTGAGCTTCTCGCGCAGGTGCGAGCGGGTATACGTAGCGTTGAGCGTCAGATCACGCGAGAAGCGCTTGCTGGCCTGTAGCTGGAGCGCCTTGTACTGATTCGTGCCGTTGTACTCCTGCACCCACACGTTGGTGAACTGCGGGAACGGCAGGAGTAACTGCGCGCGAGAAAGCGTCTGCGACGTGTTGAATGAACTCGACGCCAGCGCGGGGATGTTGTTGAAGAGGCCGCGGAATGGGTTCGTGACGTTGGTTGTAGTAGAGAGGAAGGTATTCGCGGCGTCCGCCGAGCTCGGGTCGGTGCCGAGGTACTGACGCGGGACGAAGTTGATGTTGCGGTTGACCGCCAGATTGTAGCCGTGCGACCACACGTAGTTAGCCTCGATGACGAACTGACCGGGCAGTTCGCGCTGGACGCCCGCGATCATGCGGGTGAACTTCGCGTTCAAGCGGTTGCCGGGAATGATCGGGCCGTCTGAAGCTCCGATGTCCTGGCCCAAGCGGGCTAGCAATCCGAGGCTCGAGCCCGGGGCGTCAGACAGGCCGCTCGGGAACGGATTATTGAGCGTTGCGACGAAGGTGCGACCCTGGTCGTTCGTCGGTACGAAAGATGTCGAGGCCGAGAAGCCGTACTGGATGGGCGTCTCGATGCGGAACGGCGCCATGAAGATGCCGATGCCGCCGCGCAGCACCGTCTTCTCGTTGATCTGATAGGCCACGCCGAAGCGCGGTTGAATGTTGCGCTGGTCGGCATCCCAGGTGGCGCGACGTTCGGCGCTTGCGTAGATCGGCCCACCCACCACGCGGAATTGCTCGGGCGTGAGTACGAAGGCCGATGGGTTGGCGTTGTAAGCCGTCGTATATGCCGCGCGCGCGGCTGCTTCGATGGGGCTCGGCGCGCTGCGGTCGAATCCGTTGACGATGCGGTTGAAGCGTTCGGTTGTGCCCAGCTCCCGTTCGTAGCGCAGGCCAAGGTTCAGCGTGAGCTTCGGCGTGGCGCGGAAGTCGTCATGGAAAAAGAAGCCGTGATACACCGACTGCACTGAGTAATTCGTCCCGCTCGTGTCGATGAGGCTGTTGGAGTTGGCGACAGGGTAGCCCAGCAGAAATGCCGCCACGTCGCGCCCGTACGCCTGGCGATTGGTTTCGGCGTTAGCCGTCGTCACAGTGCCCGAGGTGGTCGATGTGGCCCGGGTCACATATGTGCCGTCGAAGAAGAAGCGGCCGCCCTGGTAACCATTGCTGGCGAAGTTCTCGCGCAACACGCGCAGATCGTAACCGAAGTGGGTCGTGTGGTTCCCGAATATGTGGGTCACGCTCGGCTGTGCTGAGAAAGTGTAGAACGGACGAAGCAATCCCTCGTTGTAATCGGATCGGTTCGAGCCGAGCGTCGAACGAATTGGGCGCTGGGCATCATACGTGAAGATGTCGAAGCGCGGCAGGTAACTATAGCCGCGGGTGGCGGCGACGTACGCCGAGCTGAAGCCGAGAGCCGCCAGATCGAAAGTCTGACCGGGACGGCGCTCCTGCGCGAAGCGGTTGAGGCTCGTCTTGAAGTCGAAGATCGTGCTGCTCGAGAGTGTCGCCGTGTACCCGATGTTGCCGCCGTCATTGGTGCGGTACTCGAAGCCGAGCGTGGGGTTTACACCATTGACTGTGCCTGCCCAATTGTAACGATTCTCAGGATTGAAGCTGTGATAGTAGTTGGCGTAGACGCGGTGCTGCGCGCTGATCTGATGGTCGATCCGCGCGAGCCAGCCGCGATAGTTCGAGTTGCGGACGGCGGCTGAGTAGTAATTGGCCGTGAGCCCCGCGCCGGAGACGTTCGGCAACGGAAAAAAATTGATGATCTTAACGGCCGTCGGGTTGAGCATCGAGCTCGCTATGATGTTGTTGTTGAATGCGGTACGCGTGACCGTGCAGTTTGACGGCGTATGGCAGCCGGACGTCGGATCGTAAATGCGGATCGGAATCGTCTGGTTGAGCAACTCAGAGAAGTCGCCGGTGCGCATCTTCGCCGTCGGGACGGTAAAGAACTGCGCGTCGCCGCCCTCGCTATTCTTCAGGCGTTCGTAGGAGAAAAGGAAGAACGTTTTATTGCGCCCGTTGTAAAGCTTGGGAATATAGACAGGGCCATTCACGACGCCGCCGACACGGTGATAAGTGCGCTCGGGCCGATCCTGGCCGGCTAAGTTCGCGAAGAATGCATTGGCGGTGCGGCTGCGATCTCGATTGAAATACCAGAGCGCCCCGTGGAGGTCGTTGCCGCCACTCTTGATGGCGACGTTAACGTTCGCGCTGGCAGAGTAGCCCTGCTGCGCGTCGAACTGGTTGGTCTGGACCTTGAACTCCTGCACGGCCTCGGCCGGCGGCGAGAAGCCGACACCGCCATCGAATGCATAGTTGGGCGAGCCGTCAAGCGTGACGTTGTTGGCGCCGGTGCCACCGTTGGCGCGGAAGGCTGCCAGGTTACCGTTAGAAGTTGGACTCCCGCCCACGCCCGGATTTCCCGTGAAGACTATACCTGGCGCGAGAGTGGCGAGTTGATAGGCTGTGCCGTCCGTGAGGGGCAACTCGCTGATCTGCTGCCTCGTGATAACGCTTCCGGTGCTGACGGATCCCGTTTCCAGAGCAGGCGTCGAAATAACTGTAACCGTTTCCGCGACGCTACCGGTTTGCAGCTGCGCGTCGATCGTCAGTTTGGCGGCGACGCCGAGTTGGATTTGCGGGCGCGACTCAACCTTGAACCCCTGCTTCGTCACCAGCAGTTGATACTTTCCGGGATTCAATACCGGAAAATCATAACTGCCTTCGTCGTTCGTGGTGGCCGTCGCCTCGACATTCGTCTCGACGTTCCGAACAGTTACTGTCGCACCCGCCACCACCGCGCCGTTTGGATCGGTGACCTTGCCGGTAATCGAGCCGCGAAACTCCTGACCAAACGCGAACGCAAATGTAAACAGCAACAGCAGCGGAGCACCGCCCAGCGAGCTGAAAATATTGTGATTCATTGATGAGCCCTTTCCTGCAACTGCGAATAAGCCGCATCCGCCTCCGACGAATTAACGTGAAGCGCCGCCGCTTGACTGAACTAGTGTTAACTCGCCATCGGTTATCCCTAACTCCTGGCTTCGTTCGAAGTGGTCAGACCACCTGTCAACCTGGCCGCATCTTTTATCACGGCGCACCAACGAACGTCAAGCCAATCTACCGAAAAAGTATTCATGCTCTCAAGCCTCTTGTGATTAAATGAAAATGGGCTAAGATGCGATTGTTTGCGAGAGCCGCCGTTTTTGTAAGTGACGAAGACATGATCTCGCAGGGAGAGAGATGGGTAGAGACGGTTCAATAGAGCTGCGAAGTTTTCAGGTGGTCAGACCAGAGAAGAATGGTCTGATGGCCGAACAAGTCGTGATTCAGGTTCGCGCTATGATTCGCGAAGGTGAGTTGAGACCTGGCGATCGCTTGCCGCCGGAAAGAGAGTTATCGAAACGGCTTGGGATTAGCAGAGCCAGCTTGCGTCATGGACTAAGGTTCCTTGCGGCGATGGGCGTGTTGACTTCGCGACACGGCTCGGGCACCTACATAGCCGATGGCCCACCGGCGCTCGACAGCGAACCGCTACGTATGCTGGCTGAGTTGCATCGCTTTACGCCCAATGAAATGTTCGAGGCCCGTAAGCTACTCGAAGTTGGTCTTGCGGGTCTTGCTGCCCGCAACGCCGGCGACGAGCACCTTGCAGTCATGTCAGAGGAAGTGGCCGAGATGTATGCGACACTGGATGACCCGCAGGAATACCTCGTACATGACATTCGCTTTCATCGAGCGATCGCAGCCGCAAGTGGCAATCAGATTCTCGCGGCGTTGATGAACATGGTGTCAACGGCAATGTATGAAAGCCGAAAAGCAACCGTAGAGCGAGCTACCGATTTGAAAGAATCTGCTGAGTTTCATCGCAAGATCTATCGCTTAATTCGAGCCGGCAAATCGGAAGAAGCGCGCTTCGCAATGAACGAACATTTGGAACTTGCCCAACGTGCCTTTGAGACGGAAGAACTATCGATTACCACTGTCCCCAAAAATGGGAAACCGTCCCCGGCGACTCGCCGGAAGCGCCGATCGCGATCCGCCAGGGCCACATAAACTGCTCATGCGTTCATTTCCGGCTCGCTTCTAATCCGCTGCCACCTTGATCGAAACCGGGCTGAACAGTAACCACGCCGAATTGACGATCTTCGACTTCGCGATGCGCCGCCATCATCCAGACGAAATTAATCGGGTGGCCGGGCACTGACACATTCGGATGAAAACCCTTGGGCATGATCACGGCATCGCCATCACGCACGACGGAAATGAATTCCGGTTCATCCGGGTTCGTGTATACGAACTGCACGCCAAACGAAGGCGCCGGCATGTCGTAATAAACGTAAAGCTCTTCGAGGATCGCGGCGTGTTCGTGCGGCGGCCAACTGGTCCAGTGACCAGGTTCGGAAGTGGTAAAACCCGCGAGAATTCGTCCCGCTTCTACATTTTTTCCGAGCGTGATATTTACAGTGCGCGAATTTGAAACCCCTCCGGTCTTAAATCTAAGCGAGCTATCCTTCTCGACGTCGGCATAACGCACGACCTGCAACGGATATTTGTTTTCGACTTCGGCGGAGCATTCAACCAGATCGACTGAACTCTCGGTCGTGATTTCTACTTCAGTATCGCGCGGCAAATAGATTGAATCGTAACGATCGATCTGGTTCGTTTGTCCGTCGGCTTTGACTGTGCATTCACCGGAGAGACAGATGAGTCCCGACTCGAGCTTGCCGGTCGAGAAGGTTACGCTCGGCACCTCACGATCAAGAATGATGCGTCCATAGACCAGATGTTTCATCGAGCTGTTCTCTGGTGTAATCGAGATGTTCCGTCCTTTGCGGGAATTCGTATGGCGGAAAATGAGTTGATCGTTTGTCTCTTTCATTTGTGTGCTCATGATTGTGCCTCTGCTCTTCTTGGGCCTTGCCTTACGGTCGGGCGATTGGGTGTTTGTCGATAGGATACTTCACTTTCCGATGGTCAAGAAGCCATCTCTTGATTTCGTTCTACAAACGCTTGCGACAGTTATCAACTCCGATGCAATTAGATTAACCTAAGGGCGAGCAAGGCAGACGAGGGAGATCAAACGAGTTCGCGCGCAAGGAGTAATTACCCATGCTTATATTTAGCCAATCATCTCGTTCTTGTTGCCACCTTCTCATTGGGTTCAGTCATTAACCGAATTGTTCCTGAAGGGAGAGACACTAAGGTTCACGTTGTCCATTTAAAAACGGCGTGGTGATTTCAGCGAATTCGTGGATTGCGAATCGTTCAAACGAGACAAAAGGGTAAGGAGTCACAACGCAACACCGTCCCCCAAACGTCCCCCAACGGTACGCAAATCAGGCAATGCATGCATGGTATGCAGCGCATGCACGTTGATTTTTCCTAGGCGGTTTTGTAAGTTGTGAAAATAAAGGAGCGGTAATTTTGATTCCCAAGCTGAAAGTTGCGAGTTCGATCCTCGTCGCCCGCTCCATTTTCCTCAGTAAATTCTCAGACTCAATTTTCAAAAGTTAGAAAAACCTTCGAACCGTCCCGCAAATTCTCTCTGTGGCGAGCAGCCCCGAGACAGCAGTCAATTTCGTCAAAGTATTATTGGCCCTCATGATCTTTCTCCTTTGTGATCGCCATCCGAATCATTGAAACACTCTCCCTGCACCAACGTCGCCGTCAAAGCTGCGTCCACCGACGACAAGCACTCTTCCGTCAGGCAGCAGGGCGGCTGTCTGACCGCTGCGGCTCATGGCCATACTCTCGGCGGCAGTCCATGTGTCGGAATTGAGATCGTAGAGTTCGGCGGTTTGCGCAGTAGCAAGACACATCGGAGGGACTGTGCGGATTTTCGGCAGATCTGTCATTAGAGCCGAAAAATTTCTTGAGGCGACGTTGAATGAGGTGCAAAACGTCGGAAGGGTGCTACAATTCGAGGCCCCTAAACAAAGCCTGCTCATGGCCTCAACGGAGATTTTGGTGATGCCGCCTTCGCCACATGAAGTGACAAGGCTTCTGATTGATTGGAATAACGGCGACCGCTCCGCACTAGACAAGCTGATGCCGCTGATCTATGAGGAATTGCGGCGTTTGGCCCACTACTACCTGAGCCGTGAGCGCGGGAACCACACGCTGCAAACGACCGCATTGGTGAACGAAGCCTACCTGCGTCTCGTCGATCAAAAACAAGCTCACTGGAAAGACCGTGTTCACTTTTTTGCAGTAGCCGCAAATGTCATACGTCATATTCTTATAGACTACGCGCGGCAACATAATAGAGCGAAGCGTGGAGGGCTTGCGCAGTTAGTATCTCTGGACAAGGCTGCCGTAATGTCGCCTGAGCGCGCGCGCTCTCTCTTGACCCTCAATAAAGCAATGAACGAGTTGGCTAAAATCGACGCGCGACGGAGTAGAGTAGTGGAGTTGCGATATTTCGGCGGATTGAGTGTTGAGGAGACGGCCGAAGTCCTGAAGGTGACGCCCACAACTGTTAGCCGCGACTGGCGCTGGGCCAAAGCGTGGCTCTATAAAGCCGTGACAGGTGACGCCTCATCATAAAAGCTGTTTCGTGATCCGGCACTCATCAATGATGAAATTGAAGCGCGCACAAATGGTCGAAGAGATATTCCAATCTGCTTTGGATCACGGGCCGGCCGAGCGAGCCGCGTACCTGGATGAAGTATGCGCTGACGACACCGAATTGCGGCATGAGGTTGAAGCTCTCATAACGTCTTACGAGCGCGCGGGAAGTTTTATGGATCGTCCGGCCATGGAAGTGGACGCGCACGTCTTGGCCGGCGAGCGGCCGATATTGCCGGCAGGGAAGGTGATTGGCTCGTACAAGATCGCCCGGCTGCTGGGAGCAGGCGGAATGGGTGAAGTGTATCTGGCCGAAGACAGAAGGCTCGGTCGTCATGTCGCGCTGAAGATATTGCCCGATCGTTTAGTCCGAGACGAGGAGCGCGTGCGCCGCTTCCAGCAGGAGGCGCGCGCCGCCTCCGCTCTGAATCACCCAAACATCCTTACGATTTACGAGATCGGACAACTGGACTCCATGCACTTCATTGCCACTGAGTTCATAGAAGGCATGACGCTCAGAGATCACATGCGGCGCGGCACACTCAGCTTCGGCGAGGCGCTTGAGATCGGCACGCAGGTTGGCTCGGCGCTCTCGGCAGCCCATAAAGAAGGGATCGTTCACCGTGACGTCAAGCCGGATAACATAATGGTGCGGCCCGATGGTTACGTGAAGGTTTTGGACTTCGGACTCGTTAAGCTCACTGAAAGGCAAGCGTCTTTAACGGGCGGGTCTGCGGCTACAAGGCTTATGGTTAAGACCGGTGCGGGGCTTGTGATGGGGACGCCTTACTACATGTCGCCTGAGCAGGCGCGCGGTCTAACGGTTGATGCGCGCACCGACATATGGAGCATGGGAGTCGTGCTCTATGAGATGGTCACGGGACGCTCGCCGTTCGCGGGCAAGACCCCAAGTGATGTTATCGCTTCAATACTAAAAACAGAGCCGCCGCTACTTGCGCACTACGCCGGAGACACTCCCGCGGAGTTGCAACGCATTGTCTCGAAAGCGCTGCGCAAAGATAGAGAGCAACGATACCAGACGATCAAAGACATGCTGCTTGACCTCAAGACGCTGAAGCAACGGCTGGAGTTCGTAGCAGAGGCGGAACGTTCCCAACCTCCCGAGATTACCCGCCCTCTCGCCGCGGAGGACAGCATTGCAAGCGGCGAACATCGTCAAACAGTGCCAACCGCGGAACGCCAGCCTCGCAGGCTGAGCTTGATGATCGCTTTAGCAATTCTCGTCCTCACGGCTGTAGGCCTCGTCTACTACTTCTATTTTACGAGACCGAGAGGGGCTATTGATTCGATTGCGGTCTTGCCGTTTGTCAACGAGAGCGGGAATGCTGATGTGGAGTATTTGTCAGACGGGATCACTGAATCGCTCATCAACAGCTTGTCGCAAGTGCCAAGTTTGAATGTCAAAGCGCGTTCCTCAGTGTTTCGTTACAAGGGCAAGGATGTTTCGCCGCAAACCGTAGGCAAAGAATTGGGCGTGCAAGCGGTTTTGAACGGGCGAGTCGTTCAGCACGGCGACGATTTGACGCTTTATTTGTCGCTCGTTAATGCGACGACTGAAAACCAGCTTTGGGGTAAGCAATACAATCGAAAATTGACCAATCTCGTCACCTTGCAAACGGAGATTGCCCGGGATGTCTCCGACAACCTGAAACCCAAGTTAACCCACGCGGACCAGCAGAAGTTGACCAAAAGTTATACGGCAAACCCGGAAGCCTATCGCCTCTATTTGCAGGGACGTTACTTCTGGAATCGGCGTACGGAAAAAGACATCCGCAAAAGCATCGATTATTTCAACCAGGCAGTCGCGCTCGATCCCAACTACGCGCTGGCGTATACAGGCATCGCCGACGCCCATTCCAATTTGAGCATGGGCTTCAATTTTGCTCCCATGCGGCCTGCGCTAGGACTTCCGAAAGCAAAAGAGGCGGCCCTCAGAGCTCTGGAGATTGACAACACGCTTGCAGAGGCTCATGTCTCGCTCGCCGTAGTCAAAGAACGATGGGATTGGGATTTCGCTGCGGCTGAAAGGGAATACAAACGCGCCATCGAATTAAATCCCGATTACGCGACCGCGCATCACCGCTACGCAGTATTTTTAAGCGCAATGGGACGTTTCGATGAATCCATTGCCGAACAAGACCGCGCCCGACAACTTGACCCGCTTTCGTTAGTAATTGCGGTCGATTCGGCTCGCCCCTTTAGCCTTTCAGGCCGTTATGACCGCGCGGTCGAAATATTACGGAAGGTACTTGAGATCGATCCGAACTTTATGCGCGCTCACCATCTCCTGGCAGTCAATTACAGTTGGATGGGTAAATACGAAGAAGCTATCTTAGAGATCCAAAAAGCGTTTGAATTAGTCGGCGGTCAATTTAGAGAAGACGGAACGAAAAGAATTGATGACACTCTCGCTACCATCTACGCCCGTGCTGGTCGAAAAAGCGACGCCCTAAAAATAGTTGCTGAGATGGATGAGCAGGAGAAACAAGGCATTTACACTTATGCTAACACCCGCGCCGCCGTCTATTCTCAACTCGGCGACCGGGAGCAGGCGTTCAAGTGGCTCGAAAAGGCATACGCGGAACGGTCGCCGGCAATGGCTGAACTCAAAGTAGCGCACGTGTTCGACAAAATCCGTGATGACCCGCGCTTCGCAGATCTGGTACGGCGCGTCGGATTGCCGCATTGATTTGGTCAGAATAAGCTCTGTCCCAAACGCAAGCTTAAGTCAGGCTTTAATGCTGGCTTTCGTGATGCCTAAAAACAGATCGCAAAAGCCTGAGGTTCAAATTTGCTGGAACTCTGCCGGAATGCGCCTGTCGTGCATCCATCTTAGCAGCGTAGAGACTTCTCTAGCCGCTAAGGTTAATTTTCGCGCCGTAAAAACGCATCACGCGTTATACGCGGTGCCAGTTCGCGGATTGACTCGGTAGGGGTTTTCGCAATTAGATGATTTGCCATGTAAGGGGTTCCGAATGTCGCGATGCGTCGCGCACCAAATAACACGGTCGCAAACGCCACCCCTCAGGAGAAACCATCCCGCAAACGTCCCGCAGCAATACGCAAATCAGGCACTGCATGCACAGTATGCGTTGCATGCACGTTGATTTTTTCTGAGCGGTTTTTGTAAGTCTTGAAAATAAAGAGCATCTAAGACAAATTCCCAAGCTGAAAGTTGCGAGTTCGAGCCTCGTCGCCCGCTCCATTTTCCTCAGTAAATTATCAGACTCAATTTTCAAAAGTTAGAAAAACTTTAGAACTGTCCCGCAAAACGTCCCGCAAATTCTCTCCGCGTGAATGTCAGACTCTAGAAGTGACACTCCCCAATGCTTTCCCGCAGACTTTAACTTAGAGTGAGATCCTACGCAGTAAATCGCCTCGTGATATCGAGTGTCTCCCCGACTGGACTCCGTACCTAAGTACAGGGTGTACAGTAGTCTTGCATGTCCATCTCAGACATTTGCGTGTGGTCCATGTGATTGCCATGTATCGATGAGCTTGTATCCCGCGCACGATCTGGATAAAGAGCCTTCACGTTTTGCATCAGGCAGCAATCGGAGCTATGGTCCTACTCGTAATCACTACACTCATCGCCCTGGTACAACAAGCCTCAGCAGTTTTTGACAAGACGATAGGAGAATCCCTGTCTCCGTCTGTTTTAAGCGAGGTGCTTACAAAGACTGGTTACGGCGGAGCATGGTTCCTGCAAGTGGGAACAGCCTTCGCTCTGATGATTATCCTTTTACTGCTAGGCCTTGGTCTGAAGGGCGCTCCCGCCAAAGAACATACAGCGATTTGGTGGGCCGCTCTGTTAATAGGAGTCGTCTTGGTGATAGCTCCAAGTTGGACTGGTCATGCGGCTGCCGCCATTAAAGATTTTCGCTTAGCCGTCGTTACTGATTGGCTACATCTTGTCGCTGGTGCATTCTGGGTGGGCGGCCTCTTTCATCTCGCACTTATCACGCGACCCATCTTGCGGGGACTAGATCGAACCAAACGAGCCGGTGTGCTTCATCAAATCGTCAGGCTGTTTACTAGAGTCGCCATACCGACGGTGGTCCTACTTGTATTCGCGGGTTTATACAACACGTGGGTTCATGTCGATAGTTTTGGAGCACTTTGGGTCACTGCATACGGAAGAACTCTTCTGCTCAAGCTTCTGCTTGTAGTGCTCATGCTTGTTCTCGGTGGGATAAACAACTTTCATTTCGGCACAAAAGCTGCGCGCTTGTCTGAATCACAAGAAGGCGAAGAGGTAAGCCAAGAGCATAGCAAACTGGAAACCGGTTTCTCCCGTTCCGTCATATTGGAAGCTGCGCTCGGAGTTGCGGTGTTGCTGGTAACAGCGATTCTTGTCTTCCAGACACCCGCCCGCAGTCATCCCATAATGACTTCCAGCAAAGCCGAATCGACTTTAGTTCAGAAAAGGAAATGAAGATTTATGAAAACGAAATACTTGATTTTGATTATTGTTATCGTTGGCGCTGCTGTGGCGGCGTTGATTGTGAAGCAGAGAAGTCGCGTCAATGAGCGCGAGCCGCATTCTTCCGTCGCGGAGAAACAGGTTACGCCGCAACCAGACACTGCGACGGTTCGGGTACCGACTCATTACGAGCAGCCCCCCAGCCTCAGCAGTCTTGGGCCAACGCTGTCGCCAGATAAATTCATTGGTATGACGCGAGCTGCCTACCAGGCAGCCCAAGAAATTCCGCAGACCATCGCCCAAATGCCTTGTTACTGCCATTGTGATCGGAGCCTCGGACACAAGAGTCTGCACAGTTGCTTTGAGGACGATCATGCTGCTCACTGTGCCGTGTGTGCAGGAGAAGCGCTAATGGCTTACAAGCTTCAAAAAGAACAGAAACTTTCTGTTGCGCAGATTCGCGAGCGGATTATTGCAGAGTATCAAACGCAATGAGTACTTCAGAATTGGAGACCTTGATGATCCGGCGAAACGGAAGACCTATGGAGTCTTATTAGCATTTGCTTTTTTATTGGGCTTTCCCATGTTCATGTTTCCCATATTCATGTTCGCGTGTTCCTTGGCATTCATGTTTCCGTGGACATTAGCGTTTGCGTTCGCGTTGTTCGTGTTCGCCGTGGTTGTGTTGGCGTTGGCGGGAGTCGCAGCCGTGTTTGCGTTGGCGGCAGTATTTGAGTTGTTAGCCGTCATGCAACCTGCCCAAAAAGCTGTTGCCGTAAGCAAGAGAACAAAAGCTAAGGTTCGTCGCATGGAAGTCCCTCCTGTGTGCAAAAGATACAACGGGATATCAAGGTCGCAGGGGAATGGGTGGCGCCAGTGGTCACCTGAATTTCTGGTCACCCGATGCGAGCGGTTATACCAACGATTCTCTCATCGGTTCACTCGTAATCGCCTTTTCAGTGCTGGTCCCGATGATGCCGGGCAAAGCTCACCATATGATGATGATGATGCAGCCTGGCCCGGATCTGCCGCGCGGCTGGACTTACAACCCTTCCACTTGGCAACAGCGTGCTCCTATCATTGCGCTCGCCTTTGTCGGGTTGTTCTGCGCACGTTATCTCGCCGCATTTCAGTTAGGTTACATCAATCGAGTGTGGGATCCGTTCTTCGTTGACGACACCAGACGCGTGCTTCAATCCGATGTCTCGCGCGCATGGCCCATCTCCGACGCGGGACTGGGCGCGCTCTCTTACATGCTGGAGGGGCTATCAGGCTTTATGGGCGGCGTGCAGCGTTGGCGCACCATGCCGTGGATGGTCGCAATGTTCGGGTTTCTGGTAGTTCCGTTGGGGGTCACGAGCATTGTCCTGGTCATTCTGCAGCCGCTAATGGTTGGCGCATGGTGCACGCTGTGTCTGATCACGGCGATTGCGATGCTCATCATGGTTCCACTGGCAGTGGATGAAGTAGTCGCAATGTTTCAGTTTCTGGCTCAGGCGCACCGGGAAGGCAAGCCGATGTGGCGCACGTTCTGGATTGGCGGCACGCTTGATGATCGCGGCGAGGACAAGCGAACACCGCGTTTGACAGCGCCAGTTGCGCGGGCCCTTCCGGCTATGACTTGGGGTGTGAATATTCCATGGACTTTGCTTGTTAGCTCAGCGGTCGGAATCTGGCTGATGTTTGCCCCGTCTGTATTTGCTACTCAAGGTCGAGCGGCGGACAGCGATCACTTGGTGGGCGCTTTGGTCGTTACCTTTGCGGTTATCGCCATGGCTGAGGTAACCCGTGCCGCGCGTTTGATCAATATTCTATTCGGCGCATGGATAATTCTCGCGCCCTGGCTGCTATCAGGCTCGACGACACCCGCCGGTTGGATTGACGTGATCGCTGGTGCGGCCCTAATAGTTTTGAGCATGCCACGTGGGCAGATAAAGGAACGCTATGGAGGCTGGGATGCTTACATCATTTAAGCGGTAAGCCATATCGAATTGATAAGCATCAACGTCCAATTAAATTCATTTGAGATGCAGTCTATGGAAAAGATAGCGGAGGGTATATGCCAAACAGAAGCGCGCAAAGCATCGTGGCGATAGTTTCGATCATCGCCGGGGCCATCCTGGTCTTATGGGTTCTGACGATGTGGATGATGCCCTCGATGATGGGCGGCATGATGGGCGGAATGATGGGTTCGATGAGTGGATGCATGGGCGTCTGCACCTTCGGCCCGTTGTTACTAGCGGCGGTGCTGATTGCTCTTGGCGTCGTTTTACTGCGCAAAAGCAGTTGATCGTGAAATGAAGAATGTTTTTCAGTTTCAAGAAGAGATCGTAGGCGTCTTTGATGGACGAGGACCGTCGCACTGGTGATTACCGGTGTCGCGTTGCTTTCATGGCAGCAGAAGTAATACAGCCGAGGAAACCGATTTCAGAGGGAGTCACGATGAGTCAACGAAAGTTGTGACTATCTTTTCCAAGCCCAAAGATGGGGCAATAACAATAGTGAATAGCCGGCGACAACATAAAGCCCCTGATGCGTCCAGAGACCATAGATCACGGGTAAAACACTTAGGTTATAGATAATGAAATTGAAGGGAGTGGCGTAGACCAGCATTATTTTTCCGAGCACAGTCGCAGCCAGGTACTCGATCGGTTTATTCCAAAGGGCAATTGTGCTGCCGAGGAAAAGTATGAGACTGCTGATCACCGCGCCGATCCAATTGTGAATCCACAGAAAGTAAGTGGCCCAGATGATACCGAGAATCTCAGCCACGAGTTTCGCCGGATGAGCATGTTGTAGCATGAATTTTCGAATGAGCTTCTTCACGTCTTTGGACTATAACTGAAGAAATTAGGCAGCGCAGTTCTCAGATCAATAAAACCGGAGGGACAGATGGACATGCGGACAAACCATTACGGCCGACTTCTTATAATGATCGGACTCCATTTCATCGCTATGTACATTCTCATGTACTCAATGGTGAACGTCTTTAACAACGTATTTAACAGCTTCAATCAAGTCTATATGGCCGCTCTGATGACCGCCTCGATGGTACTGATAGAGTTGCCGCTGATGATCTCGATGTACAAATCCAGGAAACTCAACGCAATCATTCTTGTGGTCGGAGTAGCGCTGTTGATTGGTTCGTTCGTGCTGATCAAAAGGCAGGGTCTAATTGCAGATCGCCAATTTCTGCGGTCAATGATCCCGCATCATGGGGGAGCAATTCTGATGTGCCAGCAAGCTTCTATCGAAGACAAGGAAATTAAGGACCTGTGCAAGACAATCGTTTCCGGTCAGCAGGCGGAGATTGATCAGATGAAAAGAAAGCTAGACGAACTGTCCAGATGACCAGCGCTCGGGTGAGCGTCAGAATATTTCTGACCTTGCTCGGCCATCTGTTCACACTAAACGCAAGCTTGAATAAAAGGAGAATGGTCGTGAAGGAACAAAAGATGAGGGTTGGTTTACGGGTGCTCTCGATAGCGACATTGTTTTCAGTCACTGTCGCATTCGGTGTCGCACACAAACGTGCAGATATTGCACAAGCGCCTGATGAAACAGCTGTGCGCGACGTGCTTATGAAGAGCGCGGTGAGTTTTGAGAAGAATGATCTTCCAATGGCTTCACAAGTCTGGGTCAACGATGAATCGCTGACCATCTTTGAGAGTGGACACGCTAATTATGGCTGGGCTGACTACCGTGATCATCATCTTGTGCCAGAGATGGGTGAGATGAAAAACACCAAGTACGCCTTAAGCGATATGAAGATTCACCTGTCCGGCAACACTGCGTGGGCAACTCTGAAGTACACAATATCGGCAGATGTGGTGGATAACGGAAAGCCACGTCATGTCGATGGCGCTGGTCTGGGAACCGCCGTGCTGGAAAAACGCGATGGACAATGGCGGATCGTGCATTGGCATTCGAGTGCGCCGCGCCGAGCGCCAAGCACTCCGGCGCCGCCAAAACCCTAATTGCAACAGGTTCGCAGGTCCCCAAAGAGTTAACCGTAATAAACAAGAAGGAGAAAAATCATGAAAACTGTTTCGAGAATGTTGATGCTATTCGTACTTGGGGTGGTGTTGGTTACGCCGCTATCGGGCGTTGCTCAGAAAACACAACCAGCAGAAAAAACGCTTATCGGTTATGTAAGTGACAACCATTGTGGCTTGAAACATATGGCCGGTATGGGCGATGACAAGTCATGCACGCTGATGTGCGTTAAGAACGGAAAGTTCGTGCTCGCCGATCGCGATCACAAACGAGTTTACCAGCTCGACAAAGCGGGCCAAGAAAAGGCGCGAGAATTTGCTGGTCAGAAAGTGAAAGTGACTGGACGACTTAGCGGCAAGACGATTCGTGTAACCTCGATCGAGGCTGCCACTTAAAGATGACTGAACGCGGCGACGTTGTTCGTCTCAGCGAAAAACTTGGAGCATTCCTTTACGACGTTGGAGCGCCCCTTGTCTTCTTTCCACTTGGGGGCTTGCATGCCATGCGGGAGAAAACGCTGGACGTTCTGGACATTAAACCAGGCACCAGCGTTTTGGAGCTTGGCTGCGGAAGCGGCAGTCTGACCGCGCTATTGATCTGTCGTGGCGCAATTGTTAGGGGCGTTGATCAATCAGAAGCAATGCTCAGACGTGCACGCCGTCGTGCTCCGGAGGCTAGCTTCACGCGTTGCGACATCCTCGACTTCAAGTCAGACGAGAAATTTGATCGTGTGCTGCTGGCATTCGTGCTTCATCATATGGAAAGCGACGATCGTTTAGCGACGCTAAACCTTGCTCGCCCACTGCTGAAGTCGAGCGGATTTATCAGCGTTCTCGATTGGGCAGAGCCGAGGAGCGCGCTCTTACGGTGGGCGTTACATGCCTTATTAGCTATAGTTGAACCACGGACTGCAATGGATTGGATTGAGAGCGATTTCGAGATCCAATTAAAGCAATCTGGCTTCAAACCAATTGAAGAATACCCCTTGGCTTTTGGCGCTGTTAGGGTTGTTTTAGGAGAGGCTGCTGAGTAAGAAACGGAACCTGTTAACGCGGAGGCTGATGGTGATATCCCGTAGATCATTTGTCACTTCACTGGGCTACCTGAGTGCAACGGCTACCCTAAGTTCACGTACTACGCTTGTAGCGCGGGAGCGACCCCTAACCGATATCACAAATTCCTCCTCTAGACGGCTCGCGCTTGCTATCCGGCGAAGAGAAGTGTCATCCGTTGAGGTGGTGGAAGCATTTCTACTACGTATCGAAGCGATCAATCCAAAGCTCAACGCGGTTGTCCAACTTGATCGTCAGGCTGCGCTGAACGCGGCCCGGATCGCCGATGATCGAATCCACCGACGCGATCGACTCGGCCCGTTGCATGGTGTGCCGATGACCGTCAAGGATTCGTTCGATACTGCTGGAATGATTTCCACGGCGGGCACACTAGGTCGCAAAGCATTCGTTCCAGTGCGCGATGCCACAGCGGTAGCGCGATTACGTAATGCCGGCGCAATCGTGCTTGGCAAAACAAATTGTTCTGAGCTAACGCTATCCTATGAAACGGACAATCTCGTTTACGGTCGCACTAATAATCCTTATAACCTTACGCGAACTTCAGGCGGCAGTTCAGGAGGCGCAGCCGCAATACTCGCTGCAAGCGGGAGTCCACTTGATTTAGGAAGTGATACCGGCGGCAGCATCCGCGTGCCAAGTCATTTTTGTGGCACGGCCGGGCTCAAGCCGTCCTCGGGCCGAGTGCCGCGAACAGGACATATCATTCCGTCCGATGGGATATTCCAGTTCTTCACTCAAGTTGGGCCGATGGCGCGGTACGTCGAAGACTTGGCCCTAGTGCTTCCAATCCTCGCGGGCCCTGATTGGCACGATCCTTTCATCGTGTCGACTGCGATTGCAGGAAGCGGGGCCGTTAACCTTGGCCATCTTCGCATCGCGGCATATGCGGATAACGGCATCTACCCGGCAAGTAAAGACACGGTGCGAGTCCTGAGCGATGCTGAGAAGATGCTACTAAAGGCTGGCTGTTCGGTAGCACAGGCGAGACCTGAAGAACTCGCGCGGGTGTACGCTCTTGGCAACAAGCTCTGGCGATTGGCTGGCAGCTCTATGGTGCGACGACTTCTTGCGGCGGCTGGCACCAAAACTGTTTCCGAGCCGCTGCGACCCTGGCTGAAGCCCGCGACATCCGTGCCGGCAGACGAATGGACGGAACTCCTGGAGCAGTTAGATCGCAGCCGAGGGAAGATGCTTTCATTCTTCGAAAATCATGATGCGATCATATGCCCCGCTTGTGCTTTTCCCGCTCCGCAACATGGCGCCACTCTGAAAGAGGATCTCGATGCTGCTTTCAGTTATAGCGAAGTCTATAACTATGTGGGCTGGCCAGCGGTTGTCGTGCGTGGCGGCACGTCCGCCGAAGGTCTTCCGATTGGGGTTCAGATTGTAGCGCCGCCGTGGCGTGAAGACGTAGCGCTGGCAATCGCGCACCGACTGGAAAACGAACTCGGGGGTTGGCATCCGCCGGTGCTGTAGAGTCTCGTCCGCCGGTCGGCAATGCCTTGTCTTAGAAGTTCGCGGCTGTGATGACTAAACTAAGTGCGGCTTCTCTGGAATGCGTAGTTGCAGCAAGAAATAAAGAATCTTTGTGCAGCGTGCAGGAGCCCTTTGCACGTCACTCGATCGCAGCTTGACACAAGAAAGGCGAGGCACTTTGTGGGCCCCGCCCTCTTTAGAAGCAATCGCACTAAATCTTTAGGGTTCTATTGTTGGTCGTACCGATGATCGCAATCCGGGCAGCGAGAAGCTGCTTCGAGAGTCCAGTAAACGTGCGTGTACGTCTCGGAGCCGTCAGAATTCAATCTGCCATATACAGAGCTGCGGCCGTTCTTAGACTGCTTCATCAATTGGCCCCACGTCTCCGGTTCATCCGTGGCCTCTGAACGCGTCGAAGCTGCCGAATTCGCGGCTATGGTGCTAAAGCTGTCGGGTGAGTGTAGATAGTTACAAGCTCGTCATAGTCGTGCGTGTTCGGGTGAGTGCTCAACGTGCTATTAGCATTGGTGCCGGTGTTGGAAAAGTAGTCCATGCAGGTATTGAGCGACGCGGCACTGGTCGACTGATGGTCCAGGCCGAATGTATGACCGATCTCCTGACACATCACGTGGAGTTTCTCATTCGGATTGTTATAAGTAGAAGTGTTGAAGTAGGTATCATTCATCTTGGCCGAGCCCTGCGTGATGTGCGTACCTTCTGACCATTTCCGCTAATCCGCACACGTTTTCGAACCACGTCGTTTCCCAACATAATTCAATTCAGTAAAAAGGTTTCTAATTCGCGGCTTTCTCGGCCAATCAGGCCAATTCCCACACTGCAGTGCGGCGTCGGCACGGTGCTTGCGATTATGCAGGGCGGGTATGACGCTCGACGCGAGAAGTTTCCGGAACGAGCGCCGAAGCTGAGCGGGCCGTAACTTTCAAGTGAACAAGTCGGAAGTGGGCGGCTCAAATGAGAGTTTTTGGAGGGGTACTAATGGCGAACTTACGCAAAATCAGTTTTTCAATTTTGGCCGCTGCAACACTGGCGCTGTGTTTGCCGGTGCTGGCAGCTGCTCAAGGTACATATGATCCCTACAACCGAAACCGAGATTACGGTCGGGATGGGGATTACAGGCGCGACCGTAACCAGAATGACAACTATGGATATGAACGCTATGACAGCCGTTATCTTCGCGATTCAATACGGAGACTGGACCGGCTGAGCAGAGATTTCGACAGGGATCTTGATCGCGAACTTGATTACAGCCGCGAAAATGGAACCCGTCATGAGGACCATTTGAATGCCGACGCTAAAAAGTTCCGGCGGGCCGTAGTCGATTTGAGAAATGCCTTCAACGAACGAAACCTGGACAGTAGCGCTGACGAGGCTCATCGAGTCTTCGATGCCGCGAGTCACCTTGAAGATGTTTCGAGTCATCACTTCAACGACAATCGCCTGATTTCCGAATGGTCACAGATCAGCCAGGAGTTGAGCGTGATCTCAGACGCGTATGGAATGCAAGGCGTAAATCATGGTGAAAATCGCAACCGGCGACGCAGCAACGACGATTATCGACGGAACGATGACTATCGCAATCGTAGCCGGAACAACGACTGGTTGAGGAGAATTCCGTGGCCTAACTAACGCAGCCGAATCTGGAAAAGGCGAGGCAAAGGTCTTTGGAACTTGGCATTTCTCAGACCGCGCCTTGCTTTTTTCCTTCGTGCAGTTGCGATTAATGATGTAGCGTTTTGAGTGAGGCTATATCTCCGTTCCGTAGAGCTTCTTCCAGAACCTGCCATTCATGATGGCCCCGCGAAAGTTTGTGGAAGTCCCCGTCCTTGTCAGCCGATAAACTATCAAGCATCTCCTGAGTCTTGCCGTTGTCAATCGCTTTCTCTGCGGCGCGCGCGAGTGCGCCGAAGGCCTCGTGATGAGAGGCGACGCCTGCTATCGATAGTTTTGCCTGCTCATACGGGAAACGATAATCGGTTGGGTATTTCTTTTCCGCGCTTTCAAATGCCGCGATGATCTCGGTGCTCTCAGCAGGCTTTGTGCGGGTTCTTCTTTCGCGAAGTAATTTGATTTCTTGATCTGCTGAATTGCTCGTGATCGTCTGCCCAGGAGTGGTAGTCGATGTTGATGTTGGCGAAGTAAACGTCGCTGAGCTTCCGGGCGCCGGAGCGTTATTCGAATCAGCTGATGGTTTAACTTGCGCGACCGATCCGCGATGCGTCCACCAGTACCAGCCTCCTATTCCCAAACCGCCAATGAACAACAAGACCAAAAGCCCGAGAATCGCTCCGTGCGACCAGCGAAATTGCGAAGGGGCTTCAGGTTCACCGTAGGCCGACAGCATCGTCAGAGCCGGAGCACTTCTTTCAACTTTGGCTGGAAGAGGTGTCGTCACTTGCGGAATCGGAGCGGTAGTCTCCGGAACACTCTCTTGCCGTCGTATCGGCAGTAGTGGAGTAGCGGTAGTGCTGTCATCGTATAAATCAGCAGCCGAGTACCATTCCTGAGGCGTGACCTGCTCTTTTCGCCGACCATCCGTGTGAATAGATTGCTCAGCGGAAGGCATGGTCAACGTTGGCGGCGGGGGAGTACGTGGCGACGACGGGGCGGACGTCGTGGGAAGATCTGAGTGGTCAGAAGTTTTAGCACCAGAGGGTTGATCGCTTGCAGTATCCGGAGACAGTGGTTTTCCGCAGCTCGTGCAAAAGGTCCATTTGCCTTCGTTCAATTCGCCGCAACTTGGGCACCGACGGATTTCCGTTAGTGCACCGCCACACGATCCGCAGAACCGAAAAGAATCCGGGAATTCAAAATTGCATGGTTCGCAGTGCTTCATCGTTGGTGGTTCCGAACAACTTCAAACAAGCTCGGTCGGAGGAGAGTGGTACTCCAAACCAATTTAGCAGACTAACGAGCAGTCTGCGAGTTCCCAACATATAGAAAGAGAAGAGGACACGGTGCAATGGTTAAGGCTGGGCCGTAAGTTTCAGTCTCCGAGATTTTACAGTTACGGCGTGAGCTGTTTTATGAGCACTAAAAACGCTTTCGCGATCGCTGCAAACCACTTCCGAAGTGATCGAAATCTTTGGGCGAGAACCGTCCCGCAAACGTTCCGCAAATTCTCTCTAAAGCATCGATGAAACCTCAAGGGCTTCGCGTGCCTTGGTAATAAGCGACGCTGCCAACCAGCAAGGCACCGTGACCCACCGTCCTCACATTCCGGAACCCTGCTTCATTCATAAGCGTGTGAATCCGATTCTCGGAGTTATCTTTCAAGACGTGAGTTGGGTGAAATAAGCTGCCCAGAAGTCTACCTATAGTAGACTCCGGTTTTTTGAAGTCAAGCATCGCAAAAAGCGTGCCCGGTTTGAGGACACGGCGCACCTCCCGCAACGTCTTCTCTTTCTCCTCAAGCTTCAGATGGTGGAACATCATCGATGAGAACACATAATTGAACGTTCCCTCATCATATGGAAGCGAATCTGAAAAACCTTGAGCGAATTGAATTGAAACTCCGGCCCGTTCCGCTTTTCGTCTGGCTCGCGCGAGCGCTTTGGGATCGGGATCAAGTCCGACCACCTCAACGTCTGGATGAAGGCGTTTTATCAGAACGGAGAAACTACCTGTACCGCACCCGATCTCGAGAACACGGCTGAGCGGCTGAAGACATGCCTGGTCAAGCAATACCGTTCTGGCCTTCTCCAGGCGCAGTAGCCTCGCCATGGGATCGTAAAGCGGCAGCAACCAATCTGAACCGGCCGCAGGGATATAGGTCTTATTTACTTGCATATTACAAACCTCTGAGGTGCGCTCGTGCCGCACCGATAAGGTACCAACCAGTCATAATCCCGGCGACAAGTTGCAGTACGCCGGTGATTTCGAAGAAGACGTCATTCGGCATTTCATATGTCGGCGGTGGAAAGAGCCGTTGCATCAGCTCGGGAGATGCGCCTGTGAAATAGAGCACATCCTTCACCGCGTGGTTATAGCCCCCTTCGAATATTCCGATCGTAATAACGGGGATCGCGAGTGTCACTACGGCGAAGGTCCAGAAGGCGATCTTGCGGACAATACGACCGGTCTGTCTTCGCAACACGCGCAGTGATGCGAAGATAATCGCCGCAGTTACCGTGCTCACGATGGCGACGTGGTAACGCCACGGCGTGTTGTAAATATAGGCCCCGTACACGTGATGAACGGTTGTGAGCAGCAACACGGCGAGTGCGGACCACATCGTCTCGGTTGTAGAATCGAGTACCTTTTTGTTCGTGAAGGGCTGTATGGTTGTTGCTAGTTCAGACATGATTACCTCGCTATTATTCCGAATGGCGCGGCTAGCCAGACACCAGCACGCCGTGCTGCAGTAAAGCTGGCCCAAGCTGTTGCTGCAAATAATTGAGCATCATCAGAGTATTGAGACCGAAACTGCTCGACGGCACACGAATCAACCTGATAGGGCGCCAGTGCGGTCAGTAGTGTCAACCGTGCTGCGCTTCGCTGGGCGCGCTTCATGTGAACAACAGCGTCTTCGACCCAGCGCGGACTAATACCCATGACCTCCCCGTTCCACGCCCGGACATACTCGCGTATTAGAACGCGCACTTCCTCAGGCAAAACAGTTTTGCCTACCTCTTCTACGACCGTAGCGAACCCAGCGATGTTCTACTCAGTTCCGGACGTAAGTTAAAGGAGGGACGGAAAAATGATTGCAGAAAAAATGGTTGGTCAGCAGATGACCGCAGCCGGAAGAAGTTGTTGGTGAAGTAACGGCCGACTTTTCGCCCGGTGTTCGCGCCCTCCTCATCGGAGTTGCGGAAGTGGAAGCCGACCAGGACGCGCGCCCAATTGACGTCCTTGACCGCGTCGTGGAAGCTATCGTAATTGCGCGTTGTCGCAGTGACACGGCTATCGAGCGAGAAGAGGATATCGTCGGCGCCGAAGAACGCATCGAGGGCCTTCGTCACGCCGCCGCTGTGGCAGGCGTCAGCAGACGGATACTCGGGGAAGTTCGGCGTCAAGCGCAGCGGCCGCCAACTCGGGTCAGCCACCGTCGCTGGGTTGCCGTCGCTGTCTGCCTGCGGGATTGCCTGGTAGGGACGCCAGAACCAGTAGTGGTACTTGGCGTCGAAGCAGGCGATCATCGCGTCGCCCCCGGCCACGTGGGCCATCGCCAGCATCCGCGCGGTCTGTACCAGGTCGAGTCCGCGTGCGACGGCGAGTCGGAGCAGGCCGTCGTTCCACTGCCTAAGGTCGTGGTCGGTCCAAAACAGCGCCTGCGTCGTCTGCTCCTCCGTCCTGGTCGAGCTGTCGAATCGACCCAGCTCATTGACCTGCTCGAAGTCCTGGGCGTACTCGTCACTGGTCAACAGATTGGGGCCATCGGGCCGAAACTGTGACGCGCTCTCGAGCGCCAGGGGCCGGATCCCCGGCAAGCGAAGACCAAGCACCGGCCGGGAGAGGTCGGGCTGCCAGACGCCGGGACCGGGCGCAGGCGGGTTGAGGTCCGCGAGCGTGGGATTCTTCTCGCGGCCGTCGTTCGCGCGGAGCGCGAGCACGGCCGCGGCGAGCTGCTCGCCGATGGCGATCCCGTTCATCTTCGCGGTGTCGTCGTCCATGATTGCGGCGAGGTAGGCGTTGTAGTCGCCGTCGAGAATCGCCTGCTGTGCCGGGCTGAGGCCGAGCTGCGGTTGCAGGCCGACGAGCGTGTGATGCGCCGCCGTCGCGATCGCAGCCGCCGGCGATGTATTCGGCGGAGCGGAAAGCGCGATCGCGTATGGCTCATAGCCGCCTTCGATTGCCACCGCCGCGTCGTAGATCGCCGCGTGGACAATTCCCATGTAGACGGCCGCCTCGCCGGGGAACTTGTTCCCATAGTTCTCTGGGCCCGCTGCGGCTGGGACGATTGCTCGCCGGGCTTCGTTGCTCCAGTCGATCACCGGCGTCGCCGCCAGACTGTTGGCGTGCGATGGTTGAGGCCAGGTCCAGATCAGCATTGCGAAGCTTGCGGCTATGCAAGCAAGGATCTTCATTCTCTTCATTGTAGTTTCCTCCTTACTGGTAGTCCCTTCGAATTCATTTAATGGCGGGCAACGACACGGCACTTCTTCATTGCTTCTTCGACCTCAGTTCGTGCTAGAATTCGCCCAATTCCGGACAATCCCCCGCTTGATGCACAAACTGTAGAAATTTTCTTCAGTCGAAGTCTTGAGAATGCGATGAGACTTTGATGAGAGATTAGTGAGAGCCATTTTGTCGGCGGAAAAAGGACATTGCTACGAGTTCGGAAACTTTCGCCTTGACCCGCGAGAGAAGATCCTTTTCCGCGACAACAAACCTGTTTCACTCACGCCGAAGGTTTTCGACACGCTGCAAGTCTTTGTCGAACACGCCGGACATCTCCTGTCAAAGGACGAGTTGATTCAGAGTCTCTGGCAGGATCGTTTCGTAGAAGAAAGCAATCTCACCTTCAACATCAGAATGCTGCGGCGCGTCTTGAAGGACGACGTGCAACACCCGCGCTATATCGAAACCGTGCCGCGACGCGGTTATCGTTTTATCGCAGGTGTAAGAAAGTTAGAGGGCAATGGTGAGTTGAATGCGCGAGAACGTTCTCAAACACCACCTCTCGAGGCGAAGCAGCAAGCGCGCAGTTTAGAAGGGTCAGTAGAAGCAAGCAGCGCTGGTGAGCAGAAGGTCCTCGCGACCAGAGGTTTGAGCGCAACCTTCAGGGAAAAACCGCTGCAGTCAATCTTGACGGCGAGCCTGTTATCAGCCCTGGTTACGGCTACGGGACGGCTCGAAGAAGCTTTACAGGAAATGAAACAGGCGCTCGAGCTTGAGCCGACGTCGCTGGTAATGAACACATTTATGGGAGCGACGCTCTTCTACATGGGCCGCTACAGATGAAGCGATCGATCAATGCCGCAAGACCATAGAGATGGACCCGAACTTTGCCGTCGCGCACTGGCATCTGGGTCTGGCTTATGAGCAGAAGCAGATGTTTGACGCGGCCATCAAAGAATTTCAAAGTTCAGTCTCTTTGTCAGGGGATAGTCCGTTGATGATAGCTGCGCTCGGCCATGCATATACGATGTCGCAGAAAAAGCGTGAGGCCAATCAGATACTCCGCCAGTTGAACGAGCTTTCAAAGCAACGGTATGTGTCACCCTATGACGTAGCGGCGATCTATGTGGCGCTTGGTAAAAACGAACAGGCATTTCAATTCCTGGAAAAAGCATACCAGGAACACTCGTTCCACCTGGTTTATCTGAACGTGTCGCCGCAGTTCAAATCGATCAGGTCGGATCCGAGATTTCAAGAGTTAGTCCAGCGCCTTGGGCTTTCCGGGTAACTCTAGCAACGCCGGACGGTCAAGCAACACATCGAACTGTCGATATTGCTGCTCTGTTTCCAGGGCGCCAGTGACGTGTACACGTTCTGAAAGGACGTGTGTCACAAGGAATCCGGTGCCAAATCGGCCAGTGGTGTCGACGGAGTCGAAGTCTTTGCTCGACCCGCCCGTCAATAAGGCAGCAATATCTGCCATGCTGAACGGTGCTGCGTCATGGGAAAATCGCAGCACACCGTCGACAAACTCAAACACTACCGAAATACCCTCTCGCCCGGCACGCGGACCAGCATCGTGCGCATTCTGCAGTAACTCGAAAGGCCAACGCTTAGCCGCGTGATCAGGGTCGCTTCTCGCGTCCTTAACTTTCGCGTGAATTCGACGTGCGAGAGTGTTGAGTACTTGTTCATTAAGAGTTTCGCGGAAGTTCTCGATGAGCTTGGCATTAATGTTGTTCACTGGATCCTCGGAGCACGAAAAGCTATTTGCGGCAACCTTGCTAGTGCAGGGCGCGAGTCAGCAAAGCCACGTTAGCGAATGGCGTGGATTCTAGCACGGCTCATATGTAACGCAGAGGGGTCAGGCCTGCGATTCTGCGATTCTCCCCATGACTAGCAACATTGGTGACTGAGAATCGCAGAATCGCAGGCCTGACCCCAATGACTGTTCTTGTGTTTGGTGCGTCATACGCACTTCAGGACGAACAAGCCCTGAGTAGAAGCAAAGTCTCCGGGCTGTGATATCAAACCTATATTCAGCGAAACATTCTCAGGCCATTGGGGATGACGCATACCTATTTCAACCTGACGCCGTTATCTTTGGTGAAGGATCGTTCGAACAACTACTCGGTCTTTGTCGATGTCAGCGGGAATGAAACTATCAAGGCGAATGGGCGCGAGTTTGATACCGGGATAACGACTCCGAACGGCGGGCTCAACGAGCCGCTCGGCGATCTGGTTCGTTGGGTAGCATTCCTGACTGGGAGAAATTCGCCGGCTACGCATCCGATTCTGTCACGCGCCTCACTAGAGGAGATGTGGCGTCCGGTAGTCGCGGTGAATACATCTGCGGAGCGGCCAGAATCTATGGGTCTTTCATTTTTCCTTGATCCAAGGACAGTATCGTCACGTTCGATCACGTTCATCGGCCACACCGGGAGTCAGGCCGGCTTCCGTGCATTCTTTGCATTCAACCCGTTGACCGGCGCTGCCATCATCGCTGCCTTCAACACTTCACACGAATCGGATCATAACCAGGCCGAAACTAACGCCGCGCGCAAGTCGCAGGACGGATTTAATGCTCTCCGTGAGCAATCATTCTCTCTGCTGCACTAAATAGTTTCATCGAATTGGCGCCACATCTTGAAGACATAGCGGCATCGAGCGAAATGCCGAGCATTTCGCTCGATGCGCGAGGATGAGATAGGTCCGAGCTCCGTCCCGCAAACGTCCCGCAGCGACACGCAAATCAGGCATTGCATGCACGGTATTCAGTGCATGCATGAGCATTTTTCTTGAGCGATTTTGTAAGTATTGAAAATAAAGGAACGAAAATTTTGATTCCCAAGCTGAAAGTTGCGAGTTCGAGCCTCGTCGCCCGCTCCAAATTTCCTTAACCCAATCGCAAGTTTCAACGATTAATCTCTTAAAAACACGCGCGTGTCCCGTGGTCTTGGTGTTCAAGCTCCTGGCTTCGCTGGAGCTACCTCAGTGCGATAGAGGGTCAGATGTGCCGGTGATGTTTCGAGAAAAAAAGAAGTCTTGGTCAGCCTCCAGATAAGGATTGGTTCACAGTGTTGCCATCTGATGAAATGGGTGTAGACTCGACGCCGCTTTCGTGATCAAAACATGGAATTCCGATCAGGAAGAGCTGTGAACATCTGAGCGAATTCCGTTTGCGAGATCGCTTTTCGAGAAGGCAATAGCAATGAACAGAATTCCCGAAATTTTGCTTTTCACCTCTCTGCTGCTTTTGTCCCCTGCTGCAGCGCTTGCCCAGCAGGCCTACGGTGAAGTTGCGTTTGTGAATTCTGGCCCGGCAGCCGTGCAGCCAGACTTTCTCCACGGTCTGGCTCAGCTCCACAACTTCGAATACGATGATGCTGCCGAGCACTTCCGTAAGGCCCAGCAGATCGATCCTGACTTCGCCCTGGCCTTTTGGGGGGAAGCCATGACGAAGAATCATCCGGTCTGGCATGAGGAAGACGTTACCGCTGCCCGCCTAATCCTCAACCGCCTCGCTTTCACTCCGGAGGCGCGGCTCGCCAAAGGTGTCACGGAGCGAGAAAAACTCTACCTCCATAGCATCGAAGTCCTCTTCGGCGACGGTACGAAGGACGAACGCGACCGCCGCTACGAATCCGTCCTCGCTGAACTGCACCGCAAGTTTCCCGAGGATGTGGATGCCGCCAGCTTCTATGCGCTTGCCATCCTGGGCACTGCGGAACACGGCCGCGATTTCGCCACCTACATGCGCGCCGCTGGCGTGCTGGAAGAGGTTTTCCCGCAACATCCGCGGCATCCCGGCGTCGTTCACTACCTGATTCATTGTTACGACGATTCAGTCCACGCTCCGCTCGGTCTGCGTGCCGCGCGTATCTATGCAAAGATTGCGCCCGAAGCCGGTCATGCGCAGCACATGACTTCGCACATCTTCCTTGCCCTCGGCATGTGGGATGACGAGGTCAAAGCCAACGAAACCGCTGTCGCTGTGGTCAACCGCTTGCGCCAGAAAGCAGGAAAACCACCGAGCAGGTGCGGTCACTACAACGAGTGGCTCGAGTATGGCTACATGCAGCAGGGGCGTGTCGCCGATGCACGCCGCGTGCTCGAAGGCTGCCGCCAGGCGGTCGAGCGGGCAGCTTCCTCGCATGACAATAATCAGGGAAGTAACACGATGGAAGGCATGATGTCGTCCATCAACATCGCGGTTGGATCATACGCTGACATGCGGGCCAACTTCATCATCGACGCGCAGCTCTGGAACGACGACGTTGTACGCTTGACCCTGCCGGCCGGCGACTATCCGCTGGCACAGTTGGCTTCTGATTACACGAATGCGCTCGCGGCGATTCGGCGCGGCGATCTCGCTGGCGCGCGCGAAGCCGCGTCCCGTGCCGCGAGCGACCGCCAGCGCGCTGTAGTCAGGTCGAAAGGGCGAGAGTACGCCGACCCTCAGAGAGACGAACGCTTACTCATCCTCACGGAACAATTGCAGGCGCTCCTCACTGCCGCTGAGGGAAGGGGCTCGCAGGCCGTCACTGAGTTGAAGCGAATCGCCGCAAAGGAACACACGATGCCCTTCGAATTCGGACCTCCCTCGGTTTACAAACCGACGGATGAACTGCTGGGCGACCTCCTGCTGGAACTGCATCGTCCCTCTGAAGCGCGCGACGCATTCCAGGTCGCTCTGGCCCGCGCGCCTGGTCGCAGGTCAGTGGTACAAGCGCTCGCTCGCGCTGACGCGGAGATAGCCGCCGCGAAATAATCCGGCAAGCAGCCGCTCCAAATTTCAAACCGGAAAGTTCAAGCGGAAGAAGTTTTTCTCACCAAGGCTAAAGCCACGAGGCCTCGCCGACGCTCAGGCTCCTACTCAGCCTGTGAAAGAATAGAATGAGTTCCTGACTCTGGACTTTTTTGACAGCGGTTCTGTTATTCACCCAGCGTCCCAGCGGCAGAGCCAACGACCTTCATTACTCATTATTGTTTTTTTGGATCTTTTTCCTGCCATCGCAATCGTTAAAAAGAATAAGGTACTGCTGGGCCGCAAACATCGTTGTAAGAATGACAAGCGAGGCTAGCGATCTCGCTCACACGAAGGCACATTGGGTACCTGTTGCTTGAGACACTTCACTTGTTATCAATCACTCATCCCCGTTTTACCAATCACTGATTCCCGTTCGGTTCGGCGCTTGCCTGGACGGTTGAGACACGAAGGAGACAGTTGTATGATGTTCTTAATCGTTTAAGTTGAAACCCGACCTCTTTGGTTTCGCAGGAACTTGCCCGATTGTTCCTCGGAGCCCTCAACAGTAAAGGAGGTAATAATGTCAACAACAAGGGAGTTTTCCCTTAACATGCAGGATCAACCAGGCACGCTGGGAAGGATCTGCCAGGTGCTGGCTGATCGTGGAGTCAACATTCTGGCGTTCCAGTCGATTCCCTGTGAGGGTAAGAGCCTGGTTCGCTTCGTAGTGGACAATCCAACTACCGCCAAGTCGGTTCTGGATTCTCAGAAACTTCCGTACAAAGAGACGGAAGTTGTTCAAGCCAAATTTCCACACCGGCCAGGTGAGCTGGCT
>DASWDX010000075.1:0-8713 GCA_036395055.1 Pyrinomonadaceae bacterium
ATGGGTTATGTCTACGGCATTATCGGGTGTGCCGGACCAGTCGAGTTCTACGAGCGAGCAGTGGGAGCGATTGTAATTCCCGATAGTGGTTCCAGTATTTACATGAATCTCTTGAGCTAGCGATGAATAAGGCAGTAGACATTCCAGGCGCAGGTCATGCACGTTCACCCTGGCCGCCGGGTCCAAAAGGCACTCTGATTCTCGGTGTCATGTCGGAATTCAACCGCGACACGCTCGGCTTCATCGAACGCTGCCGCGACTATGGCGATGTGGTTCGTATGCGTTTTCTCTACCTCACTGTTCACTTCATCTACAACCCTGATCACATTGAGTATATTCTCTCGACAAACGCGCGAAACTTCATCAAGTCGCGTTCCCTGCGCTCACCTTTTTTCCAACGTCTCGTCGGCAACGGACTATTAACCAGCGAAGGCGAAGTCTGGAAGCGACAGCGGCGACTCGCGCAGCCGGCATTTCACCGGCAACGAATTAGCAGCTATGGCGACGTGATGGTCGAGTATGCCAAGCGAATGATTTCGGCCTGGAACAATGGCGAAGTCCGCGATATTCATCGCGACATGATGCGCCTCACACTGGAGATCGTTGTTAAGACCCTTTTCAACGCCGATGTATCAGGTGATGCCGACAAAGTGGGTCGGGTGCTCGCACAAATGGTAAAGCCTTTCGCCTCGCAAGCCACTCTGAAATGGATACTGGACAATCGCCTGCCAACGCCTACGCATCGGCGTTTCAACGAAGCAGCGAGGGAGATCGATGAGATTGTTTTTCGCATCATCGCGGAGCGGCGCTCGAGTGGTTCAGACCAGGGCGATCTTCTTTCGATGTTGCTCGCGGCGCACGATGAAGATGGCAGCCAGATGAGCGATCGGCAGTTGCGCGATGAAGTCATGACTCTCTTTCTTGCAGGCCATGAAACTACGGCTTTAACGCTTTCCTGGGCCTGGTATCTTCTGGCCCGGAGTCCAGACATCGAAAAGAAGTTTCATACGGAGCTTGATGAGGTGCTTGGCAGTAGATCGCCCGCCGTTTCCGATATGGCCCGTTTGAAATACACCGAGATGATCGCTAAAGAGTCAATGCGCCTCTATCCGCCGGCATACGGAGTTGGGCGTGAAGCGATTCAGGAATTTGAACTTGGCGGCTATCGTGTGCCCGCAAAATCTCAGCTATTTATGTTCCAGTGGGTAACGCAACGCGACCCACGTTTCTTTACGGAACCGGAAAGATTTTATCCAGACCGGTGGACAGAAGACTTCAACAACACCTTACCTAAGTATGCCTACTTCCCTTTTGGCGGCGGCCCGCGCGCATGTATTGGCAATTATTTTGCGATGATGGAGATCGTTCTGTTACTGGCGACAATCGGCCAACGATTCCGCTTCTCGCTTCTGCCTGAACATCCGGTCACCTTGATGCCGGCAATGTCGCTGCGCCCAAAGGATGGGATCAGGGTGCGGATTGAGAAGCGGCGACCGACTTAGAAGCCACCTCTCTTGCCCCTCAAACGTTGCTCGTTATACTCTGATTAAGTGATCAGGAGCTTCCGTTGCGCCGATACGCAAGCATTGTTCGAGTCTGGAAAATGCAAGAAGTTTTCTGGCATTGCAAGCATTGCAGTGCGTAAACTGGCACAACTTGATGCGGCGCAAACATTATAGTTTCTACGCTCTCCGCCCGGCAATCACCTCGAGGCTCTGAAGGGCAGGCGTCAGGGACAGCACAGCATTCGGATAAACGATCAATTTCGGGTTTGCTTCCGCTGGACACATGACGGGCCGGAAGACGTGGAGATTGTGGACTATCACTGAGGAGTAAGGAAGATGTTCAAAAATGGCATGCGGCCGGTGCACCCGGGGGAAGTAATTCGCGAGGACTATCTAATTCCGCTCGGCTTAACAGCGAACGCCTTGGCCAAAGCGTTGAAAGTCCCGGCACCACGCATCAACGACATTTTGCGCGAAAAGCGAGGCGTCACCGCCGACACGGCAATGAGATTGGCTCGCTACTTTGGCGGAGACGCGCGCTCCTGGCTAAACCTGCAAGCGGCCTATGACCTGCGCGTCGCCGAGATACAAAACGCCAAGCGTATAGAGCGCGAAATCTCTCCTGCAGCGGCGTGAGGCTTGAATGACTGGCATTTTGCTGACAAGAACAGCACTCAAGGAGAATCGAGCAGGCCGTCCAAAGCGGAAGGAAGAGCGGGCACCAGATTTGTGCGGAAACAGTAGAACTATGACTTCCTTTACAACACAGGCAGAGGAAGAGTTTCACCGTACGATCCTGAGCGTCAAGGACTTTGGGAAATCGCGCTGTCTGACGATGGCGCGCTCGTGGTGCGCATAGCTCAGGAGGCGACCGCTGAGGCCGAGGCTTCTCCAGCGGCATTGGACGAGCAGCAATCCGCATTCGCGCTCGAAAGTCACCTACGTGATTACCTCGCCAGGAACTTACCGAGCATTGGCGACTTTGGTGCTCCGCTCACCGTCTACACGAGTGAAGATGGAAGAGATGGCGTCGAGTTTCAGACGGACGTCGGGCCAATCGACATTCTCGCTACAAGCCCAGCCGGTGACTTCTACGTGTTTGAGTTCAAGCTTGGGCGCGGAGGTGACGTAGCCCTTGGACAAATTCTTCGTTACATGGGTTGGGTAAGTCGACACTTATCGACGAAACACAAGGTTTTTTGGAGTTGTCCTCGCGGCAGGCATTTCTGAGAAGTTGCGCTATGCAGCAACACAAGTTCCTCAAGTGCGGCTCATGGAATATGAACTACGCTTTGCAGTCAAACCCGCCGATCTATCCACTAAGCCCTAACGTCACGTTGAAGGGAATGATTACTCAAGCACGCGGACGATGCGCAACCACTCTTCGAGTGTAAGCGTTTCAGCGCGTCGCTGAAGATCAACCTCAGCCTGGCAAAGCACAATGCTCGCGCCTCCGTTGCTCTTTACGATCGCCTGTAACGGCGGCGAAGAGTTTCGCAGGTTATTGAGGATCGTCTTGCGTCTTTGGGCGAATCCCGCGCTGACAACTTGCCACAGAAGTTTCTCATCCTTCGCATCGACAGTCAGTTGTGGTCGCAATCGCAGTCTGAGGATGGTGCTCCAGATCTTTGGCGCCGGTCGAAATGAACTCGGCGCAACATCAAACAACTTCTCAGTGTCGCAATAAGCCTGGACAAACACAGAAAGGTAGCCACGGTCACCTGAACCTGCGGGGGCGGTTATGCGCTCTACCACTTCTTTCTGCAACATCAAGACCATCTCGCTTAAACAACGGCGCTGCTCGATCAGTCTCTGCAGAATTGCGGTCCCAACGTTGTAAGGAAGATTGGCAACCACCCGCGCTTGTGTCGCTGGACGAATTAAATCACAAACGTCGGTAACCAGGGCGTCGCTCTGTACGAGTTTGAAGTTCTTCTTCGCGCCTAACTTTTCTGTGAGCAACGGTATGAGATTTCGATCAAACTCAATTGCTACCACACAGCCGGCCCTCTCTAACAGGTACCCAGTGAGTGCCCCTCTGCCGGGACCGATTTCGAGAATGGTTTCGTCAGCTCGCGGCTCAAACGCCGCAATGATGCGATCGATAACTCTTTGATCCGTAAGGAAGTGTTGACCGAAACGTTTGGAAGGATGAAATGACCGACGCGGAGACTCGGAAACGCGGGGAACCGGTGATGAGGTGCCAACAGAATCCGTTGACGATGGCAGGCGATGATGTGATGACTTAGATTCGGTCTCCGTGTCTCCGTTTCCCTCCCTTTCATCCTTCATCCTTCACCTTTGGGCGCGGATAGCCGGTGACTTCAATATCTGGCCCGCGTTGTGTAATTTCAACGTCCTGAAGCTCGAACGCATCCCGAAGCGTCTCGGACCCTTTGCCACCGACTGCCGTAGGTGCTTCGCGACCGCCGATGATCATCGGCGCTATGAAGAACGAAACTTTGTCGGCCAAACCTGCATCGAGGAAGTTGCCTGCCACATTTGCTCCGCCTTCAACCAGGATACTTTGGAGTGACCGCTGCCCGAGTTCTTTCAAAACCGCGCGCAGGTCCCGCCCGTTTGCCGCATCTCGCAACACCTCGACTGCGCGCGACTGCAGCAGTTCACTTGTCGATGCCGTGGCGGAACCCCCTGCAAAGATAATAACGGGCGATTCGTTTGCACTCTTGACCAGCTTAGAATCGGGTGAGACCTGCAACGTCTCGTCAAGCAACACGCGAATTAACGGCCTTCTTCTTTTTTCTCCAGAGCGATCCGTTAACAAAGGATCGTCTGCCAGCGCTGTACCGGCGCCTATCAGTATCGCGTCATACTCATGCCGCAATTCATGAACTCGTGCTCTCGACTCCGATCCGGTAATCCAACGCGAGTCTCCTGTGCGAGTCGCAATCCTGCCATCAAGGGAAGTAGCTAGTTTCAAGTGCACAAACGGTCGGCCCGTCTGCATGAAATGCAGATATTTCTCGTTAAGTTTTTCGGCCTCGCGAGCTAACAAACCCACTGAGACTTCCAGGCGGGCGGCTCGCAGATGCTCAAAACCATTTCCAGAGACTTTCGGATTGGGATCTTCAATCGGGGCCACTACACGCGCGATGCCAGCTTTGATCAGGGCATCAGTGCACGGAGGTGTGCGGCCGTGATGCGCATGAGGCTCGAGCGAAACGTACGCAGTGCCTCCCTTCGCGCGCGCGCCGGCTTGCTCCAGTGCATAAGTCTCAGCGTGCTTTAGTTTCTCATAAACATAAAACCCTTCGCCCGCAACCTCGCCCTGAGCATCAACAATCACACATCCAACCAGCGGCCCGGGACTGACCTGAGCGATACCTTTTGCCGCTAGTCCCAATGCGCGACCCATAAGGCGCCGATCGGTCTCGGTCCAGCCAGTTTCAACACTTACAGTTGTTGTCGTTGTTTCTGCCGCTGTCTTTTGCACTGAGTTCTATTCGAACAAGCCATTCACGTAGAGTTCCGGATCGAAGACGACGAGATCGTCAACCTTTTCTCCGATTCCTGCATAGCGAATGGGTAGACTAAGTTCGTTCGCAATCGCGACCGCGATTCCACCCTTCGCGGTACCATCAAGTTTAGTCAAAACGATGCCCGTAACGCCCGCGACTTTGAGAAATTGCCGTGCCTGCTCGAGACCGTTTTGGCCGGTAACAGCATCCACGACCAGCAAGGTTTCGTGTGGCGCGCCCGGTACTTCCTTTGCTGCGACGCGCTTCATTTTCTCCAGTTCAGCCATCAAGTTTGATTTGTTATGCAGCCGGCCGGCCGTGTCTACGATCAGAACATCTGAACCGCGCGCCTTCGAAGCCTTCAAAGAGTCAAAAAGTACAGCAGCGGGATCGGTTCCCTGTTTCTGCTGAATCAAAGGCACACCAGTACGCTCGGCCCAGATGGCGAGTTGGTCCGAAGCAGCAGCGCGAAATGTATCGGCGGCGCAGATCAGCACGTCATTTCCCTCGGCTTTGATTCGCTGTGCTAGTTTGCCAATCGTCGTGGTTTTCCCGACACCATTAACGCCGACGATCATCATCACGTAAGGCGAAACGTTTTCAGGGACGTTCGTTTCCGAGGCAACGCCCTGCTTTTCTGAGTGTCGCAGTATCTTCAACAGCTCATCTTTAATCGCCTGTTTGAGCGCATCGAGATCGTTAATTTGTTTACGCGCCACTCCACGACGCACCGTTTCCAAAATATGATGCGTAGTAGCGACGCCGATGTCCGCGGCGATCAGGGCTTCTTCAAGTTCGTCGAGCAGGTTCTCATCGATTTGTTTTAGGCCCTGAAATACGGTGTCGAGTCTCTCAGACAGCGACTCTCGTGTAGCCGCCACCGCGCGGCGAAAACGCGCCGAGAACTCCTGCTCGAGGGCGGCCTCCTGCGCCTGCAACTCTTCCATCGAAAGATTCAGACCGAGGACAGAAGTAGCAAAAGGCGAGCGCGAGGGAACAGGAGCAACAGGCCTGGGCCTGGAAACTTGGGCCTGCGTTGCCTCAGAAAAACGCGGCGAAACTGGTGGATGCGATTCACCGGCCGGAACTTTCGGTGTCACTGGTTCTGTTGGTAGTGGCGTCGGTCCCGCGCCACTTGGAACAGGTTCGAGCCCGGGCACCGATGCAGAGGGCGTTAGCAAATCAGGGCGGAGTGCCTGCGCTTCGCGAACAGAAGTGGCGGACACACTTTCAGCCGTGGCGGGCGAGCCCTTATCGGCCGGTGTTTCAGGCGTCTCGACGGCTGTGCTTGTAGCCGTCTTCTCAGGCAGCGGTTCGTTTAGTTTGAGCGAAACAAACTGGTCGCCGCTCTTACGTTTCCAGAAAAGCCCCATAGGTTTGATCCATCAACTATTAATGCTAGTAACGGAAATGTTGATTATATGCGCAACAGCCGCGTCCTAACAAAAAGGACGCGGCTGCTGGAATAATGCGGCTTAGGAGTTGAGTGTACAACTCTTAGGTTGCGGCGGGTAGAGTACGCAAGCTAAAGCTCGGACTCTAAATCAATATTATGAAACCGGGACGGGCTCAAGCTGAGGTGTCTTAACGGATGGCACTGCTATTTTGGTTTCTAGAGAGGTGCGGCTTTTAAGTTTGACTGATCCCGGTCGAATTTGGCCTTCTTCACAAGCTTCCACGAAAGCGGAAACGACGCTGGCGTCGTACCGAGTTCCTACGAAACTCTGTATCCGCGCCACGGCATCTTCAAACTTCATCGCCTGCTGATACGGACGGTCAGTAGTCATGGCGTCGAACGTATCAGCCACTGCGACAACTTTTGCCATCAATGGAATCTCATCACCCTTCAGACCCTGCGGGTAACCCTGGCCGTTGATCATCTCATGATGCATGTACATACCGGGCAGGAATTCTTTCATCGCCCTGATCTGCGACATGATCTTGTAGCCCTTCTGCGGATGCTGTTTCATAACCAAGAACTCGTCATCTGTCAGCGCCGAAGGCTTTTTCAAAATGTTATCGTCAATGGCAATTTTTCCTACGTCGTGAAGCAACGCACTGATTCTGATCTTTTCACATTCGTCATCCGGAAGTCCTAAGCGCTGGGCGATCGCAACCGACATTCGCGATACTCGCTCAGAGTGGCCACGCGTGTAAGGGTCCTTCCCGTCGATTGCCGCGGCCAGGCCCTTGACAGTTCCCAGAAACAATTCCCGGTTTTCGTCAGCCGAACGCTGCAAGTCTTTGATGTAATGCTCGAGCTGATCCGTCATCAGATTGAAAGAATGTCCAAGATCGCCCAGCTCAGTTCGACTCCGCACGTTGATGCGTTGCGAAAAATCACCCGAAGCGATGCGATGTGCGCCGACAGCCAACTCCTGAACCGGCTGTGTCAACTTTTTCGCAAAGAAAAAACCGATGATGAGGGTGAGCAGCGCGGCAACCATGCTGATCCAAATTGTCTGTCGCCTCATGTCGCTGACAGAAGCAAGCGCGGCCGATTCATCCTGAATCGCAATGACACCAAGCCGTGAGTTCTTATCCAGTTCGGCAGTGGCATATGAACCGAGCATCCCCACGTTTCGACCGTCGCTTACCAAATTGAAGGGCTCCAGCGCTGATTGGACCTGCTTTCCCGATTCCTGCCAATCCCGGACTACCTTAAGGTCGGTCATTGGTTTTTCCGAAAACGCGACACTCGCCTCCGGATGCGCAACCGCACGCCCATTTTGATCGACTACAAAAACCACGGGAAGCCCAGCATCCAGCAACTCCCGTTCGCTTCTTGAGGTTGACTGGTGAACCGCTTTGAAAACTTCCTGAAACGAAACGATCGCGACCACTGCCGCCACCACCTCGTGACCAGTTTCGCCACCCATTACGGGAGCGGCGACCGTCATCGCCATTTCCTGTCCAGAGCGAATTATCTGCGGCCTGCTCACCACAATGCCGCGGTCGCTCATCTTTGACAGCACCTCGCTGACTCGCTGATCGACTTCCGCTCGCTGAATCAAGTCTGGCTGAAAAGCTCGATGCAGTTCGCCACGAACGGGCCAGATAGCCAAGCCAATCAGGTTGGGATCCTCTTCCAGCGTTTTTTGTAGCCGTGAATCATAACTGACGTCATTGAGCAGTTCGATTCCACCGGCAAACTCAAAGCCACGGGCGATTCCGGTGACGACGTCGCGATAGCGCTGGCCGTAAAGCTCTATCTGCCTTGCCTTGTCTTGCACCAGCTGCGCTTGATAACGGCCCTCAACAGACCGCAGTTGTTCAGCGCTCCGTCCGGAAAGAAGCGTGCCGGCGAAGGCCAGTGGCAAGAGCCCGACCAACAGCAGCACGCCGAGGACAATGTATAGCAGGCGAGTTCGCCCAATCTTTTCCAGCATTTATTCGAAAAGGGTTGTGGGATTAGTCTTGGGAAGTGAAACTTTCCATGGAAGGTAGCAAGTCTAACCAGCCTCAATGGCCGCTGGCTCATTATGTCGAGTAAACTTAGGTGTGTCAACGCGTTTGTTAAACTTGGTTGGCCGCCCCTTCGCCCGTTCCATATCAAGATTCGGCTGGACAAGCAGAACCCGAGGCTCCGACGGCAATCGTGCTCCGGTTTTTCTTAGACTTAAATAGAGGCAATCACGTCTAAATGATTGAGCGCGATGCCCTAAATCGTGGGCGCAGAGTAACGGGAAACGCGGGCGATGGAGGCTCGCAACTAGATAGGATGGGAAC
>DASWDX010000076.1:0-6700 GCA_036395055.1 Pyrinomonadaceae bacterium
AAGGCCTTCCCTTTGGAGTGGGGTAACGTGTTACCGCTTTCCCCGCGGCAGTTTGACGCCCCTTCGTGCAATGAATTCAATGTACAAAGGCTGCGGAAGGTGGCAACGGACTAAAGCGGGTGCCTACGCGGTGCCCTTGACAGCGAAACCGGGGTGTGGCGCCAAACAAATAGGGAACCGGGAGTAGCGACCGGCGGCAGCTCCGGCACGCTCAACAACAATGGATTAAAAGCGCTTTTGGTCCTATTAAGACGAGGAACTTAGGATTTAGGATGAGGAGGAGAGCCCAGTGTTGGCGCGTACATTGAATGTTGACTTTAGTCAGCCTTGCAGCCGGTCGCTCTGTATTCGTTGACCCACGATTCCAGACTCTTGAATCAGTACCTCAAAATGGTGTGTCCCAATTTCAGTTTCTCTTTGTTACCTCCGTGAAACGTCACCGCACCCCAAGGGCAACCGTTGCGCGAGACTCATACCTTTAAGCGTTACCTTTAAGAATCAGTTTTAACTCACCATCGCTAAGTGTAAGTGTTGACACGTCAAACTGCTGGCAGTAACATGGCGGCTTGCCGGGTTCTGGCAAACTTGCCATTAGTCTCCTTTGATTTTCTATCCTGCAAATTTCGTCAGGAAGAACATTTCGCCAATGGTTGTTAGCATGATAGGTCGTCCCTCCGTAGCCATACCTGAGAAACTCTTCTTCAAGATAGGCGAAGTATGCGAACTCGCCGGAGTGCAGGCGCATGTCCTGCGTTATTGGGAGTCGGAATTTCCCATGCTGGCGCCCCAAAAAAACCGCGCTGGACAGCGGGTTTATCGCAAGCGCGATGTGGAAATTGCGCTGCGCATCAAAGAGCTTCTTTACGAGGATCAATACACAATCGCGGGCGCCAAGAAGCGTCTGGCTAACGACATGCGCGCCGGCGGGAAGCTGAGAGTAGTTTCGGCCGATGATGACAGCGAAGATTCCGAGGCAAGCTCCTCAATGACTGCGGCGACCGGTGTAGTGTCCAGTTCGACCTCGTCCCATTCAACTTCAGTAAATCAAACCGCCGAAGATCGAAAGTCGTTGCGGAAAGTCGCCGCTGAATTGCGTGAGATACTGGCACTGCTCGAAGCTCCCAAAAAAAGACGTTAGGCCTGCGATGAAAAAGGCTTATAACGCAAACTGTTATTTAGCGGCGCCGGACAAAGCAGACCCTAACCGTAAGGGCTCCGATAAAACGCAAACCAACAGTTTGCGTTACGAGTTTTTTGCGGAGATACTAAGAGTGGGTTTCACGGGACGTGGCGCAGCCTGGTAGCGCGCACCCTTGGGGTGGGTGAGGTCCCGAGTTCGAATCTCGGCGTCCCGACCATTTTGGGCTTTCAATCAATGTTGATTGGAAGCCCTTAGTTTCTAGTGGCCGCGGATTAACTCGGAATGAACGCGGATAAGATCAAAAACAAGGAGTTGAAAAATGAGCGTCAAGAAAGAGATCGGACGTTGAGCTCTGGACAAGAGAGAGGCAACCAGGGATGCATACGCTTCAGGTGTTTTCAGATTCGGTGTAATCCGCGTTCATCCGCGGCTAATTGCGCTTTAGTCTTTCAACTCTGTGATCACAATTGCTGAAGTCAGTGTTTTGTGAACAGGACACTTATGAGCGATCTCCTGAAGGCGTGCCCGCTGTTCGTCGCTAAGGTCTCCTGCAAACGTAACTGAGCGTTCGATGCGGTGCACGTATCCTTCCGTTTTGCTCGGACACTCAAGACAATCAACAGCATGAATTCTTCGTTGTCGGAGTATTACTGTTACTTGTTCGAGCGCCCAGCCTTTTCTTCTTGCGTACAACGTCGTAGTCATTGAGATGCAACTGCCAAGGGCGGCGAGCAGCAGCGTGTAAGGATCCGGACCCGCGTCTTCACCGCCGGCTTCGAGAAGCTCATCTGTAATGAGCGTTCGCCGGAGACCATAGCGAACTTCGTTCTTCAAATTCGTAAGAGAGGTGACTGTGACGTTGCTCATGCGGAACCTCCTCGCAGCAGCCTGGCATCGAATACAGACATTCTGCGCCTACTCGTGCTTGCAGTCATCTCTTTTGTACCGCTAAACTCCTTGCGCTCTAATCACGCAAACAATTTTGCGCATCGATATTTTTCGATCGCTGAGGCTGTGCAATGAAGATTCACGAGTACCAGGGTAAGGAACTATTGAAAAAGTTTGGCGTGCCCGTGCCGCGCGGAATAGTTGCGCGCTCGCCTGAAGAGGCATATCAGGCTGCCAAAGAATTGGCGACTGATGTAGTGGTCGTCAAAGCACAGATTCATGCCGGCGGTCGCGGCAAAGGTGGCGGGGTCAAACTAGCGAAGAGTCCGGACGAAGCGCGAGAGATCGCCCGGCAGATCCTCGGCATGAAGCTGGTCACACACCAAACGGGACCAGAAGGGCGTGAAGTGCGCGTCCTGCTTATCGAGGAAGGCTTGCCGATCGATAAAGAGTTCTATTTAGGGATCGTTTTGGATCGCGCATCGGGCCGGCCGGTATTTATGGCTTCAGAAGCCGGCGGCATGGACATTGAAGAAGTTGCGGCAAAAACGCCGGAAAAGATCCTCAAGGAAACTGTAGATCCGGCTGTTGGTTTTCGCGCTTTCCAGGCACGCAAGCTCGGTTTCGGTCTCGGTATTCCTTCAGATCTCGTTAACCAGTCGGTGAAGTTTACGCAGTCGCTCTACCACGCATTCGAGCAAATGGATGCGTCATTGATGGAGATCAATCCTTTCCTGCTCACGAAGGACAACCGCTTGATTGCGCTCGACGCAAAAGTTAACTTCGACGACAACGCTCTGTTTCGTCACAAGGAATTTCTCGACCTGCGCGACCTAAATGAAGAAGACCCACTGGAGATCGAGGCGTCAAAATTTGATCTCAATTACATCAAGCTCGACGGCAACATCGCCTGCATGGTTAATGGCGCCGGGCTCGCGATGGCGACGATGGACATTATCAAACTCGCGGGCGGCGAGCCGGCCAACTTCCTTGACGTCGGCGGCGGCGCCTCTCAGGAACGAGTTGAGGCAGCATTTCGAATTTTGCTGGCGGACGAAAACGTCCAGGCGGTTTTGATAAACATCTTCGGGGGGATTGTTCGCTGCGACATGGTTGCGCGCGGCGTGGTCGAAGCTGCGAAGAAATTGAACATACAAGTTCCGGTCGTGGTGAGGCTGGAAGGTACGAACGTGGAAGAGGGCCAACGGGTGATTCGTGAGTCAGAGTTAAACTTCGCCGTCGCCAACGGAATGAAAGACGCGGCCGAGAAGGTAGTTGCGCTGGCGAAGTAAGTGAGTTCCCGAGAACTACCGATTTGTGGGATCTAGCGAAGGTTTAAATTTGAGTCGCTAACGATGCAGTACCGAGAACAGTCGAGGCTCAGGAAGATACTTGACGGCCCCTTCGGAGTCCTAATTTTCGGATGGGGGCTGGGTCTTAGTGTAATAGCGATCGCGATACTGATCATCTGGCTCTCATTCCGCGGGTTTGGAGAGTGGTCCTTCGATGAAGTTGCGCGTGTTCCTAATTCAAAAGCAAATGTGGATGCTGTTTTGGTAGAAACAAATGGTGGCGCAACCACCTCCTTTGGATACGAAGTTTTTATTCTTCCCAGCGGACAAAGGCCGAAACGCGGAGGCACGCCTGTCGCAAGTCTTTACGGGGCGGTACGCAGCGAGAGGGCCTATGGAGTCAATATGCGATGGGAAGGAGATGAGGCTCTCGCAGTTGAGTATTTTGATGCGCAAAACGCGTCCTTGCGAAACGCCGTTGTAAACGTGGATGGGCGCGCCATCAAGATCGCGATGAAATCCGGTATCACCGATTCGGCTGCGCCTGGCGGCGGAATGCTTTATAACCTGGAGCGCCGACGATAGGAAAAGGTTAGATCGGTAAAAGGTTCCTGGTCGCAGCAGGCGGCAGAGTCACACCGATTTGTTAATGAACTTTCGAAAACTTTTCCGCGTCTTGGTTTACATCAACCGCTTTGGGTTGGCGGCTTTCTTTCTGTTCACCGCCGGCGCGAAGCTCTGGTTCATAAGCTTCTTCGCGAACAATGTTGGCGAGCTGCTCAGCTCAATGCACTTCAACTATCAACGCTGGATGTGGCCGGCAACTGTTGGCGTCGTCGCTATTGAATTAGTCACAGCTCTCTTATTACTGCTGCCGCGCACCGTACGGCTGGGGGCGCTTCTGTCGGCGGCGCTCTTAATTGGATTCAGCGCCTTTGCGCTCTATTACGTTTACGTTCTTCACGGCGAGGCGCTTGAGTGTGGTTGCTTTGGCAAGCTCATTGGCAGTCAGTTGGGCGTCAAGACGGCGCTGCGTAATCTCGGTTTATTGGTACCGGCGCTGGTCGTTCTCTTTGGCTATCCCCGCGTTCGTCTTTCAGGAGCCGATGATTGGCCGGCGAGCGCGGCAATCGCCGAAAATTAAACGGAGAGTTTCTTGGCTACCCTAACTTTCTGGGGCGCGGCGGGTACTGTCACCGGTTCAAAGTACCTAATTGAAACCGATCACAGCCGCGTGCTGGTTGATTGCGGTCTCTTTCAAGGTCCGCGTGAGCTGCGCGAACGAAATTGGGCACAGGCTCCGTTTCCGGCTGCCTCAGTCGATGCGGTGTTGCTAACGCACGCGCACATCGATCACACCGGCTATCTTCCGCGCTTCGTCAACCAGGGTTTCCGTGGGCCGGTCTATTGCTCCCGCGGCACGGCGGAACTTTTGCGCATACTGCTTCCCGACTCAGCCCGCTTGCAAGAAGAGGAAGCCGATTATCGGAATCGCCACAATATAACGCGTCACGATCCGGCGCTCCCCCTTTACACCGAAGAAGACGCCAACGCGGCACTAGGATTTCTCCAGATAGTGCCTAATGATGGCCAGCTCATTAAGATCATAAAAGGGATCAGCGCCGAGTTTCGCATCGCCGGTCACATTCTCGGGTCAAGCCAGGTGCTCGCGCATATTGAAGCCGATCACCAAAGTCAACGAGTATTGTTTTCGGGAGACCTGGGTAAGTATGATCAGCCCATCATTCGCGACCCGGTTGCGCCGCCGGCCTGCGATTATTTGGTTGTCGAATCAACCTATGGCGACCGCATACATGATCCTGAAGAGCCAAAAGTCGCGTTGGAGCGCATCATCAAAAATGCCGCTCTGCACGACAGCGAAGTTTTGATTCCTGCCTTCGCAGTCGGCCGAGCTCAGGAAGTCCTCTATCTGATTCGCGAACTTGAAGACGAGAAGCGCGTGCCGATTTTACCTGTCATCCTTGACTCGCCGATGGCATCAGCGGCGACGAGAGTGTATGCGAATCTCAGAGAAGAGCACGATGAGGAATATGTAACTGCGGCTGAGGGAAATGCCAAGCCGATGCGCACTCATTCGATGATTGCCAGCACCACGAGGGAAGATTCGAAACGTCTAAACAAGGAACGCGGTGCGCGCGTGATTATCAGTGCTTCGGGAATGATGACTGGTGGTCGCGTACTTCATCACGCTTTGCGAGTATTGCCTGACGAGAATGCCACGATTGTTTTCGTTGGTTACCAGGCAGCGGGAACGCTGGGGCGTCGCGTCGCGGACGGTGAGAGAGAAGTGAAGGTGCTTGGGCAATGGGTTCCGGTGCGCTGCAACACCGAAAGAATTGGCGGCTTCTCCGCGCACGCCGACTGGCAGGAAGTGATTCGCTGGTTGCAAGAGTTGCCCGCGCCGCCACGTCGTGTTTTCGTGACGCACGGGGAAGTCGGATCGGCAACTGCAGTGGCGCAGCACATTCGCGAGCGATTTGATTGGCCAGTAGAAGTTCCCAAGCACGGTCAACAATTCATGCTGAGCTGATTAGGCGATGCGCCTTACGTTCTAACTAGGAACATTCCGGGACGAACTTCGGTGCGTGCTATACTGCGCCCTCATTTTTTCAGTTCAAACAAGGAGCGGTGCATTGAGCGTTTTGGTTGATAATTCGACGCGTCTGGTAGTACAGGGAATCACCGGCAAGGAGGGCACGTTTCATACGAAACAAATGGTTGAGTATGGAACAAACGTCGTCGCCGGCGTTACGCCCGGAAAAGGCGGCACCACTCACGAAGGTATTCCTGTCTTCAACACTGTTGCCGACGCAGTTAAAGAAGCAGGTGCGAATGCATCGGTCATTTATGTGCCGCCGGCCTTTGCCGCGGACGCGATCATGGAAGCGGCGGATGCCGGGGTTGCGGTTGTTGTGTGCATCACGGAGGGAATCCCGACGCTCGATATGGTGAAGGTCAGAGAATATCTCAGCGACAAAGCGACGCGACTTATTGGACCAAACTGTCCCGGGATCATCAGCCCCGGCAAATGCAAGGTTGGAATCATGCCGGGCCACATTCATCGCGAGGGACGCGTCGGAGTTGTCTCGCGTTCCGGCACCTTGACCTATGAAGCCGTCGGGCAATTAACGGCCCTGGGCATGGGCCAGTCAACAGCCATCGGCATTGGTGGCGATCCAATTGTCGGCACCACGCACGTTGACGCGCTGCGATTGTTCCAGGCTGATGATGAGACGGATGGAATCGTGATGATCGGCGAGATCGGCGGCACTGCTGAAGAGGAAGCCGCAGCGTTCGCAAAGGACAACGTTACTAAACCAATCGTGGCTTTCATCGCCGGACAAACGGCGCCGCCGGG
>DASWDX010000077.1:0-8985 GCA_036395055.1 Pyrinomonadaceae bacterium
GACATCACCCAGCCTTTCTTTCGCTGGCAGAGAGGCGATGGAGCGCAACTGCCCAGGGTTCAGTTGTTCAACTCGGGCGGCGCCAATCGCGAGGTTGATATTTTGTCCGTTCGTTACTTTAACCGTAACAACGCCCACCACCTGCCCCTTCATATTGAAGACGGGACTGCCACTGTTGCCATGCGAAATCGGTGCCGTGATCTGAATGATCTTGCCGACGTTGGGAACCTCGCGAACGGCGGATACGATGCCGTCGGTGACTGAGCCCTCCAGTTTGAGGGGATTGCCAATCACGACGATCTGTTCGCCCTCATCGGGCAACACGCGCGCAAGTTCGCTGGCGCGCGGCCGATCGGGCGGCATGTCAACGCTAAGAAGAGCGAGGTCGCCTTCTTCATCAACAGCAAGCGTGCCGGCCACTGGAAAAACCTTTCCTTTTCCGTCGAGCGTCTTGATCTCGCATCGCTGTGCTCCGCGAATGACGTGCAGGTTTGTTACGACCTGTCCCGTGCGCAAGAAAAATCCGCTGCCGGTCATCAGCGCTTCGCCCTGCGAATCATAGGTTGCAATTGCAACTACCTGGGGTTTAACGCGCCTGACCAGATCGGGCAGACTTTCCTGAGAAAACGCCGGAGTTGAGAAGAGGAAGAAGCTTACGACAATAAGCAGCAACTGGGGGAAGATGCGTTTGTACATATTCAGTTTGGAACCGCGACTAAAATCCTGGTTGATGGGGAACCGAAGCAGCACGCTTCGGCGTTACTTTGTAGGCTTGTTTACGAGTCGATTGTCGGCCTCGACCTGGGAGACGAAACTGTCACCAGCCCGCCGGGGACGCATATTAACTCAAGACGAGCCAAAGTGGACAGAAAATTTTGCAAGTTTGTCGGGCAGGGGTTCCTCCTGTCCGTCTTGCCGAGCACCCTCAAAAGCTGGTAGAGACCAGTTCTGCCCTATAAAAATGAGGCCGCCAGCTCGGCGGCCTCTGGATTCCCCCAACAAAATATGGAGTTGGCTATGGGATTATTTTGATTACACCAAGTCGCGGGCCTGCCGGGACGACGACAGTCTTCACCGCTGCGAGGCCTTCCATTGTCACGAGCAAACCGAAATCATCCAGGGTCGTATTGGCCTTAATCTCGGCTTCGTTACGTCCCGCCGTATTTACGATCTGTCCGAGCTTGAAAAACTGGTTATCAGGCGAAACTGCCCAGACGATGTAGGCCTGCCCTGTAGGGGCTTCCTTCAGATCGTGGAAGCGCATCCTGATTTCCGTCTCTTTACCATTCTTGTGCGGCTCAATGAAAACGTTTGCACGCGCACCTGCCATGGCTCCCGTGAAGTCCACCTTCAGTTTTGTGTCATCTCCTTTTTTGTAAGCCGGGATATTCAGCATCGGGACCGTCAGCGTGCTGGCCGGCGTCGTTCCTGGCGTAGTCGTGGCGCTCACTGTTTCCCCAACCGGCGAGGTGGTGTGCGGAATTACCGCAAAGCCTTCAGGCACCGCGCTGCGGAAATAAATCTTGGCATTGGGATCATAGGTCGTCAGGCTTGCGTCGGGCGCCGCGATCAGCATGAACTTATTAAGCGGAGTAGTGGCGCTGAATTTTCCCGTTCCGCTCGCGAGCACTACTGGGCCTAGTGACGTGATAGCTCCGGTATCGTCCACTGCGTAAACATTCATCGCCGTAACGTCGGCGGGCACATCCGTCACATTCAAAACGATCCTTGTGCCGGTGTCATCACGCAAAATCGTGCCGACAGCTTTCGACTTAGTTAGGGCTATGGGGTTCATGATGATCTTTACTTCTTTGCCTGCCGGATACTCGACCACGGTGTAAGTGCCGTCAGGGTTCTGAACTGTCTTGGTAACAGTGGTTGGAGTTTGTGTGACTATCGTTGTTGGCGGTTGCGTTGTGGGCGTTTGCGTTGTTGGCGTTTGCGCGGCTACGAATACAGCTGATGAAATCATCAGGAATGCCGCCGCCAGAATTGAAATGCGTTTACTCATGAGTTTCGCTAGCTCCTTCCTTTTTCCAAGTCGCGATTGACTGTGCGTCGGGCAAATTACAAGCTTGTTATTAGATTGATACTCGCAAGCATTGTGCCCTGCGGAAAATGGCCAGAAACTGCGAAATTATTGTCTTATGAGGGAGATTTGATGGAGACGTCGATATTACAACAATACACTTGTGTACGCATCTTCGGCTGAAGGTCCCTCGGATGGCAAAAAGGGTGTATTCGGTATGAGCGAGAAGTGGTCGCACCGCGAATAAGTTTGAAATGTAGTTGTGGGCCCGGAGCGGTCAATAGCTATTCAACTCGGCAATCGCTTTCGCGACGTCGCTCGACTGCGGGAGGATCGCGTCTTCTAGTTGTGGAGCATAGGCGACGAAGGTGTCCATGGCAGCGACACGCCTAACGGGTGCATCGAGGTATTCGAAGAGTTCATCTGCAATGCGCGCGGCGATTTCAGCCCCGTAACCGAATGAGAGCGAGTCTTCGTGGGCGACGATCACTCTGTTTGTCTTCTTTACGGTCGCCGTGATCGCGTTCCAGTCGTAGGGTTGCAGGCTGCGCAGATCGATGATTTCGACGCCGATTCCCTGCTGTTCTGCTTGCCTGGCGGCGGCCAGTGAACGTTGCACCAGCGCACCGTAAGTAATGATCGAAAGATCATTTCCTTCGCGAACGGTTTTGGCCTTGCCGAAAGGAATCATGAAATCGTCAGGCGGATATTGTGACTTATTGTAGGCTTGGCGATAAAGATGCTTGTGCTCGAGAAACATCACCGGATCGTCGCAGCGAATTGCGGTGCGCAACAAACCGTTCGCATCGAGTGCGTTGGAAGGATAAATAACTCGCAACCCGGGAATTTGCGTGAAGGTCGAAACACCGGATTGCGAATGATAGACAGCACCGCCTTTCAAGTAACCGCCCACCGGCACGCGGATTACGACGGGCGCTTTCCACTCGCCGCCGGAGCGCCAGCGCATAGTTGACAGTTCGTTGCGAATTTGGTGCGTGGCGGGCCAGATGTAATCGAAGAATTGAATCTCGACTACGGGCTTCAGTCCGCGCGTAGCCATGCCGATGGCGCGTCCGATAATGTTCGCTTCCGCCAGAGGCGAATTGAACACGCGGGCGCTACCAAACTTTCGTTGCAGATTCGCAGTGACTTTAAAGACGCCGCCTTTGCCCTTCACCCTATCGAGGAATTGCTCGCGCGAACAATCCGCAACGTCTTCGCCAAACACAATGACGCGCGAATCGCGGGCCATCTCCGTATGCAGGCAACGATTGATCAGATCAACCATCGTGCCCATGTTGCCTGAGAGTTGCGCGCTTTCCTCAGTGTCAAAATCCTTCGAAGTCGGATCAACATCAGGCGAGTAGACGTAGAGTTTCGCCGTTTCCGGTTCGGGCTGCGGACTTAGGAGCGCCTGGTCGGCAGCTTCGTTGACCGCCGCGTCAATCTTGTCCTTTAGCTTCTGCATTCCCTCCTGATCAATGACGCCTTCATCTATCAACCGGGCGCCAAAGCGCTTAACGGGATCGCGTTCAGCGTCAGCTGTTCGCTCTTCATCCGGACGATAGAGGCGCTCATCGTCGGAGAGTGAATGCGAATATGGACGGATAACTTTGGCGTGAACGAAAGAAGGGCCTTTACCTTCGCGGCAGTATTGCACCGCCCGCTTCATTATCTGGAGCGACTCGAGCGCGTCCGTGCCGTCGCAATGTTGCAGGTAAAGATTGGGAAAGCTTTTGATCAGCCGCGAAACATCGCCGCCTGCCGTTTGCACCTCAACCGGCACGCTGATCGCGTAACCATTGTCCTCCAGGAGGAAGAGCACCGGCAGCTTCAAATTGCAGGCGGTATTGAGCGCTTCCCAAAATTCGCCTTCGCTGGTTGCGCCATCGCCGAGCGAAACGTAAACGACTTCGTCCTTCTGAAAGTTTGACGCGCGCTTCCGCAGTTCTTTGATCAACTTAAAGCGATATCCCGCTTCCGCGCAGCCGACGGCCTGCAACAGTTGCGTGCCGGTAGGCGATGATTGGGAGACGATGTTTAGTTTCTTATGACCCCAATGCGAAGGCATCTGACGGCCGTGGGAGTTTGGATCCCCGGCCGCGCCGACCGCGGAAAGCAATTGCTCGAGCGGTGTCATTCCCAGCTGGAGACAAAGCGCGCGATCGCGATAGTAGGGATAAAACCAATCGTAGCCTGCCTTCAGGACCATGCCGGCGGCGACGAGTATGGCTTCATGTCCGGCGCCGCTTATTTGAAAGAATATTTTGTTCTGGCTCTTGAGTTGTATTTCCTTGTCGTCGAGCCGGCGCGAGAGATACATCGTGCGATACATCTTGAGCATCTCTTCGGGAGAGGGCCGCAGTTCGCGAGAATCAGATTGTTCGCGACGCTCGCCTTTCTTTTTTTGCCCCGGCTGCGGAGGGCGAACTTGCGGAGCAACCGGCTGCGGCATGGGGTGAGTTACAAGCCGAGTTATGGGCTGCGTTGCTGTTTCCGTTGCAGCCGCCACCGGAGCAGATCGTTGCGATTGAGCTTGAGCGTGCTTCTCCGCAGCCGCCGTACTGCTCTCGGCGATTTCAGCCTTCGTCTTTCTTACTAGTTTTAGAACTTTGGTATCGCTCATGATGGTTGGCCGATGCCGCCGCGTCCACGCAGGGCTGCCATTGTTGCGCGTCATTTCAATCAAGACAGGCAGGAATGCCTGGTCCTACTTCAGAACTCTGCCAGCGTCATTCGATATTCTTCCGCCATTGACGGATGACCATGCGCCGTGGCCGCCTCAATCCCGCGCTGATAAGTTTCCCTGGCCTTATCCGGCTGATTAGCCTTCTCATAAGCGCGCGCCAACATGCCGAAGGCATTACCTTCATCATCCGCAATCGCGAGATAGCGCTCGAGGGTTTCGATCATCTGTTCGGTTTGCCCAGTCTTCTCATACTCTTTTGCCAGGCCAAATAAAATGGCGCTGTTGATGGGATCACTCACCAACATTTGCTTGAAGATGTCGATACGAGATGTGGCCATAATTCAGTAAACAGTAAACAGTCAACAGTGAACAGCATGAATAGCACGCGACGCCTGACTTCCGGCTGTCTACTGTTTACTTCCCAATTAGCAGCTTTGCAATGGTCTGCAACTGCATGTTCGACGTCCCCTCGTATATTGCACCGATCTTCGAGTCGCGCCAGAATTTTTCCACCGGGTAATCTTTAACGTAGCCGTATCCGCCATAAAGCTCGATGGCAAGCGAGCTAATGCGCTCGGCAGCGCGCGAAGAATAAAGCTTGGCCATCGCCGCTTCTTTCACGAAGTTCATGCGGGCATCCTTCATGCGCGCTGCGTTGTAGACCATCAAACGCGCCGCTTCCAACTGCATGGCCATCTCGGCAAGTTGAAACTGCACGCCCTGAAACTCTCTGATCGGTTTGCCAAACTGCTGGCGCTCGCCGGTGTAGGCGATCGCAGCATCGAGCGCGCCCCGCGCAATGCCGATCATCTGGGCGCCGATGCCAATTCTTCCTTCGTTCAAAGTTTCTATCGAAACTTTGTAACCTTTGCCCAGTTCGCCCAGCACATTCTTTTTGGGGACTTTGCAGTCAGCCAGAATCAATTCCGTGGTCGAGGAAGCACGAATGCCAAGCTTGTTTTCTTTCTTGCCGACTGAGAAACCTTCGAATCCTCTTTCCACGACGAAGGCAGTGATGCCGCGATAACCGGCCTCGGGGTTCGCGTTGGCGAACAACACAAAAATGTCGGCTTCGTTGCCATTTGTAATCCAGAGCTTTTGGCCATTCAATAGATAATGGTCGCCCTTATCGACGGCGCGAGTTTGCATCGCAAACGCGTCCGATCCCGAACCGGCTTCACTAAGCGCGTAGGCCCCGACCTTTTCACTTGCCAGCTGAGGCAAGTATTTGGCTTTTTGCTCCGGATTTCCCCAGCGCATGAAGGCGTTGTTAACGAGCGTATTCTGCACGTCAACAAAAACGCCAACTGAAGCGTCAACCCGCGAGAGTTCCTCAACTGCCAGGATGGCAGTGAAAAAACTTGAACCGGCGCCGCCAAACTCGTCTGGTGTTTCAATCCCCATCAGCCCAAGTTCGAAACACTGCTTGATGAGGGCCGGATCGAGTTTACCCTTTTCGTCCATCTCCTCGACACGCGGGCGCAGTTCACCTTCGGCAAACTCACGCACGCTCGCGCGAAACATCTGCTCATCTTCGGAAAGGGTGGTTAACGGACGACCAGCAAGCTCTTCAATGGCTATTTCGGATTGACTCATCTGCACCTGATTAGTCGCGAACTGTATAGATTGAACGCATGCATCATAATCAAGGCAAAAGTAAAAAGGCAAAAGCTGGGACACAAAAAGTTTCGAGTTCCGGGTTTCGAGTTTCGAGTTTACTCGTCGCAGAAGCTGACGTGCCACGACGATTAACTCGGAACTCGAAACCCGGAACTCGAAACAACGCAGCTAACGCTCCCGGTACTAACGAGAACTATGGAGCGCCAAAGCGGCCGCGGTACTCGCCCGAAACCAGAAATGCCGTAGAACTCGCAATGTCTGATCGTCGCTTCCCCAATGTTATTTAGAGCTACCGTGATCAACGCATCGGTGTTAACTCCGGGCGTGCCAATAAAGGTGATGTCTTTGATCAGAAAGCTTCGCAGGCCGGTTACGTTGATCGAGGCCCCTGCTCTTCCTGTGCGTGGAGCAAACTCACGTCAGGTCAAGTCCACGAGTCAATTCTTGCCGACTTGAATTTGCAGGAGGAACGGGCGTTAACGACTCAACACCAAGGATCGAGACACCAGAAGCCAGCCCAGTGAAATCTTTCTGGACGGGCGTGATTATGGCGTAGCGACCGGCCGGCACGAACAGTGTTCCACCGCCAGCTTGGCCAATTGCGTTTAGTGCATTTTGTAGCGCGGGTCCGTCGTCCGCCACACCAACGCCTACCGCGCCAAAGTCGGCGAGGCTGAAAACATTTTCAACGGCGGTCGAAAGCGAGTGACTACGAGCGGCATGAGTTCTCGATGAGCCAACAGGTGTAGCTTTATCCACCGCTGTCAGCCAGGACATGGCAAGGAATACTAAACAAAGGATTGTTCTGAGTTTCATTCGAATCCTTCCTGAAGGTTTTCAGACCATCGAATACGCACATTCCGATAAGCCGAATTGGACAAAAGGTTTGGACTCCGTTTCTTGATGAGGCCTGGCGGGAAGGCCGATTAGCATGCGTTCAGTAAACTTCACCTGGCGGGAAGCGCATGCCAAAGTGGTAGGGCAACGATCTCACACTCTGTTGTAATTTATTCCAATGCTTTTTATGGACCAGGAACTTTCCTCCGCCATGCGCGAAGTTAGACGCACGGCACACTCGTATGGTTCACTTTGTTAGCAAATAAACCAGACCAGAAATTTCCAGTAACAAATAATGTCAGGGAAAGCTGAGTGTCACGATTGCCGGAATCGTTTGGCCGTGTGATACGGTACTTTCATTCGTTTTGAGCGCCAGGCACAGGACTTGACCAGTTGGAAAAAGAACTCCAGCCAAAGTCGGCAATAACGAGCGAGAGCGCCGGTCACCCGACCACTACCAGCCCTGTCAAAACAAACCAGACCAGAAACAGGAAGCTGGCCCGCTTTGGATTCCTGTTTGCACTTTTGGGTCTGCTGCTCTTCGCCTACTTCGTAAGAAGAGCCGGCGTCTCCCAAATCATCTTCGCCGTCAGGCGACTAGGCGCGGGGTTCTTGTTGATTCTTGGAATTTCCGCCATCCGCCAGGTCGCTCGCTCCCTCGCCTGGATGCGCTGCTTTGAGGCGCCCCACCGTCTGCGTTTCCGCGACGCTTTTGCCGCCAGGGTGATGGGCGACGCGCTGGGCAATATCGTTCCACTAGCGAGCGTCGCTGTATCGGAGCCGTCAAAGGCTGCATTTGTTACTAATCGCGTGCCGCTGTTGGTGAGCTTTTCGGCGCTCGCACTGGAAAATATCTTTTACAGTTTATCGGTGGCCATTTTTATTTTTTCCGGAACTGTAGCCCTTCTGCTCGCCTTTCCACTCAGGCCGGCGCTCCGTTATGCGAGTTTCGCAACGCTGGCCGTCACCACCCTGATTGTGCCGCTTGGCTATCTCGTTATTCGCAGGGAGTGGAAATTTCTAAGCCGCTCAATATTGATCCTGCACGGCCGCGGTGTCGGCCGGACGTGGACGGAAAAAGCGATCCCTCGCGCACGTACGCTTGAAGACCGCGTCTACGGCTTTTACAAGCGAAACAGTAACCGACTACTCGGAATCCTGGCGCTGGAGATGTGCTTTCATCTTGCCGGTGTGTTGGAGATCTATACGACACTCTGGTTCATAAGCGACATTGTGGCACCCACCCTGCTTACCGCTTTCATTTTAGAATCGGTTAATCGTGTCATTAACATTGTCTTTAAATTTATTCCCTTTCGGCTCGGCGTAGACGAAGCGGGAACCGGAATGCTCGCTAAAGCGCTGGGCTTTACGCAGGCAATAGGAGCCGCGCTGGCCATCGTGCGAAAAGGGCGCGACCTTTTTTGGACGGCAATCGGTGTGGCGCTTATGGTTCGCCGAGGCTTATCGTTGAAAAACTTAGGTCAGCAGGCTCAGGTAGATATTGTTGAAGCGAGTCTAAAAGGTAAGGCTGCACAGTCGGCTGGTGACGCCAGTTAAGATTGAAAATCGTGCGGCGCCTTTCCGGTTTTTTGCTGGGCCCTCAGCGACCATTACCGGTGAAGATTTTTCAAAGCGGCGTGAAAAATAATCCGCAAAGAACGCCAGGAGCGCGCAAAGCTCCGCCAGGAACTGCGCATCCAGTAAATAAATTCTCATGGGATTAACTTTGTACGGTGGCTGTCGGGGTAAGTAAAAACTATTCGTAAGCGAGCGCGCTGACCGCATCGAGGTTTGAAGCGCGCACCGCCGG
>DASWDX010000078.1:0-3655 GCA_036395055.1 Pyrinomonadaceae bacterium
CTCGTAAGCGAGGCAGGCCGTTGCGTCCTCTGTTTAGGTTTCTTCTGAGCGAATGCGCCAGGACTATCACTGCCGAATGTGAAGATAATAAAAAAAGTGGCCAGAACACTAACCAGGACACTGTAGGGCCTGGGTGCAGCGCATTGTTTGATCATTCGTCTCGATTTCCCGTCCCTCATTACCCTTCTAACGCTCACTTCCCACTTCGGTCTTTGCGTCTCTCCCGTTCTAAATCTTTTAGCAGCCGGACTGCTCAACGATCGCGCCACTCGGGCTTTCGCTTCTCGATGAAAGCATTGATGCCTTCGTTTGCATCGTAAGTTTTCATCAGCTCATGCAGATACATGTCTTCTACTTCCTTCAGCGCCGAATCCAATGACCGCCCGCGGCCAAGGTCGATTGCTCTCTTAGTGAGCTCGAGCGCGGCTGCCGAAAGACTTCGAAGACCGACAAGTAGTTCAGATGTTTTTTGCTCAAGCTCGTTGCCCGGCAAGACATAATTCACCAAACCCAGCCGCGCCGCTTCGGGCGCCTCGATAAGCTCGCCCGTGAGTATTAACTCGCGCGCGCGCTTATCGCCGATAACCAGCGGCAACAACACAGCGGCTACTGGAGGAAAGACTCCGAGCTTAATTTCAGGTTGTCCAAAGAGCGCGCGCTCACTGGCGATAGCTATATCGCAAGCGGCCACGAATTCGCAGCCACCGCCCAGTGCAGCTCCGTCAACAACCGCAATCGTTGGTCTGGCGAGTTGTTCGATATTGCGAAAAATCGCATGGAACGAATCGAGCATCTGAAAGATCGTTTCTTCGACGTGTTCTTCGACCGCAACTCCGGCACTAAACGCTCGACAGTCGGCTGCTGCATCAAACACGATCGCAACTAGTTCACGTTGCCGCCCGCATTGATTGAGCACGTCATTTATCTCCCGCATCATTGCGATGTTAAAGATATTGACGGGCGGGCGCGCAAAGGTTATTCGGGCGACGCGATCATCAATCTTAAATTTGATGTGCTGATAATTGTCGGGCATGAAGCCAAATAGTCCTGCTTACTCAAAACGCCGAAAATTCATTGTACGTTGTTTGAACGATGCCTGATAAGACAATCATCGCCGAAGGAGCTCCAGAATGAAGACACAGCGCAAAGCATTGAAGATACATACGACAGGCTTCAATGCTACTTTGTCACCGATGCACCCAACCATGCTTGATAGATCCGTTTCTGCTCCTTAGTGGAATTATCGACGGGCACAATCCGATAAACCGCATTCACTCGCCCACCGAGTTTGATGAGCAACGTGCTCAGATTGTCCGAGCGAAATATTGTCAAGGTAACCAAATCACCGGGTCGTTTTTCGGCGAGCCGCGCGTCAAGAAAGTCTTTGTTCGTACGCGTGTTATTCAGCGCAATAATCTGATCGCCGGTGTTCAAGCCCTGTTCGTAAGCGGGAGCCCCTGCATAAACCTTCTTCACCAGCAGCCGATCACCTTCCTGGGCCAAATCCGCGCCAAGATACGCCTTCTCGACGGCCTTGCTTCCGTCAGTGGCGGCCGTCTTATCGAGCCGGAGGCCGGCCGCAGCCAACGCTGAATCGTAATCAAACTCTTCGCGACCTCGTACATAATTTGCAAAAAACTGCTCGAGACTGGAGCCCGCCATCAACTCGAATGCTTGCTGAAAATCGTGCGGCGTATGGTTGCGATTCTTCTTGTAAAACCCCGTGTAGAGATAACGCATCACGTCGTCGAGAGACTTTGCGCCCCGGCTTTGCCGGCGAACCTCCAAATCGAGAAGCAAACCGAGAATCGCACCTTTGTCGTAATAGTCCACTTGCGAGTTAACGGAGTTTTCATCCTGCCGGTAATACTTGATCCAGGTGTCAAAGCTAGCTTCTTCCACGCTCATCACCAGACGGCCAGGAGTGTTTTGCAAGTTTTGAAACACCTTCGCATTTTCAGACAAAAATTCGTTTTCTGAAATCAGACCGGCCCGCCGCAAAACAAGCCGTGCGTAGTAGTCGGTGATGCCCTCGGCAACCCAGAGGAGCCTGGTATAATTTTCTTCTGTGTAATCGAATGGGCCGAGCGCATCAGGCCGAATTCGCTTGACGTTCCAGAGATGAAAAAACTCGTGCGCTACTAATGATAGAAAACCCTGATAAGTTCTTTGCGGACTCGCACCGGGCGCAGCGGAATTCACGCCATCGCTACGTTCGGGCTTGAAGCCAAAGCTTGGATATCCGAGTGCCGTCGAGTTTAAGTGTTCCAGTCCACCACCAGCGTTTGATCGCAAGTGTAGAATGAACGTGTAATCGTGGTATGGAACCTCGCCGCCCATCAACTCCACTTCCGTCTCCACAATCTTCTTTACATCCACACGCATCTTCTCGGGATCGTAGTTTCCTTCACCGTCGATCACGATCCGGTGTGGCACTCCCTTAACTTCAAACGAGAGCGTCTTGAAGTTACTTACTTCCACCGGGGAGTCGTAAAGAATGTCGAAATTGTCTGCGCGAAACGTATTCTTCTGGCCCGGCGCCGGCGGCAGTCCGGTCGCCACTTTCCAGGGTTGCGGCGCCAGCACGTGGAGAGTTGAAGGCGCGTTTAGAAACCCCTCCAGGTACATTAGCAGGGCAGCATTGTTCCAAAACGCATGCTCCGAATTAACTTCATTCGTTCTCACTGAAAGCTCGTTTGCGTAAACTCGATAAGCGGCGCGCCAATCACGCGAGCCATTGCTTGTGATCCGCCATGAATCTTTGTTGATCTTCTCCCACTTGAGCGGCTGCCCTGAAGCATCAGTGGCAGTAAAGTCCTGCACGTGACGTTCAAACTCGCGTATTAGATAGGATCCGGGCGTCCATGCCGGCATCACCAGCAACTCTTCCTTCGGTACTTGCTGGCTGACGCCGCGCGTGACTCTCATCTCGACATCGAGCATGTGAGTGTGCGGCTTCGGCAGCGAAACCGTGAAGGCAATTTCCGGCACGCTCTGCTGCTTCTCGTTTTGAGCTTCCGCGCAAAACGTCGTCATCAAGATCACGAGGGGCAAGAGCAAGGTTGCGAAGTGTTGTCTGTGTTTTTGCCGTTTCATTTGCGGTTAATCGTGCACGATTTTCGAAGCCATGTTACTACGAGCGACTTCGACCGACCTAAATGCAGGTTGACCTGGACAAGCCGGCCTCGCTTTGAGCGCTGACCTATCAGCGCACACCAAACAGTCGACTTCAGGCTGGATCTGCACGTCATGACGGCGAGACTGTTTTGCGAAACTTCTACGGAATAATGATCCAAACTTTTAGAGCCTTGAGGTGAGAGCAAAATGACTGTAGTAGTTTGTAGCAACTGTGGGACTAAGAATCGCGTTGAGCCTCGCAAAGCCGCTGAACAAATCGCCAGATGTGGCAAATGTGGCACGCCACTCGACGTCAGTAAGACAGTGGAAACTGCGGGGGAAACGAAGCCTTTGATCGTCACTGACGCCACTTTTCAGCGTGACGTGCTGGATGGTACCGGCCGCCCATTGTTGCTCGATTGCTGGGCGCCCTGGTGTGGACCCTGTCGCATGGTTGGCCCAATCATGGAACAACTCGCTGCGGAGTCAAATGGCCGTTACCGCGTGGCCAAGTTGAATGTCGATGAAAATCCGCGCA
>DASWDX010000079.1:0-5732 GCA_036395055.1 Pyrinomonadaceae bacterium
CGTCCTTCGTCGTGCTCACCGGTGCTTTGTCCTACCCCGCGAAAATTTATTCGCAGCGTAGTCACCCCTGCGTCATTAAGTGCACTGGCGGCGCGAAAGACGACCTTGTTATGCATCGTGCCGCCGCCCAGCGGATGCGGATGAAGCACCAGGGCAACTCCCAAGGCCGGACCACTGCGCGCCTCTTTTATGATCGCCTCGAGCTGGCCGTGCGCTACGGGAATGAAAAGATTACCCGTTGGATACATGAACAGAACCTAACATAGAATCCAAGAGAAGTTTGACTTCGAAAGCATGAAAGATTAGCTTTTCTTCGTTTGCATCATAAACTCTCAATTTCAGTCATATACAAAGTTCAGGCTGGCGAATGGCGCTGGAGGGCACGCAATGGCAAGCGACAATTCGCGAACTGAATCGGCACAGCCCTTAGCTCCTGTCGATATTATAGAAAGCTCTCGCATTGTTACGGAGACCGCCTCCGACGCAATCATTACCATCAACGAAAACAGCAGAATCATATTTGTCAATCGTGGGGCGGTAAATATTTTCGGTTACTCGATTGAAGAAATGCTCGGCGCTGAGCTTACTATGTTGATGCCGGAGTATCTTCGTCATCTTCATCGTGGCGGACTACAGAATTATTTGGAAACCGGAAAAAAACATATTTCCTGGGTGGCCGTAGAACTGCCCGGACGTCATAAAAGCGGAACGGAGATTTCGCTTGAACTTTCCTTCGGAGAGTTTCAGAAAGACGGTCAGCGCTTTTTTACGGGTATCGCGCGAGATATAACCAAACGAAAACAAACTGAGACCAGGCTGGCAGCGCTGCAAAAAGTGACTGATTTGGCGCTTGCCCACTTGTCGTTGGATGAATTGCTTCCCGAGTCGCTCAATCGGATCCGCGAGGTTTTGAATGTCGATACTGTCGCTATCCTTCTGCTGCAATCCGAAGGAGATGAGCTCGTCGCCTGGGCCGCGCAAGGTCTCGAGGAAGAAGTTGAAAAGGGCGTACGCATCCCTTTTGGCAGGGGTTTTGCCGGCAAGGTGATCGAGCAAGGTAAGCCGATCATCATCGACGATGTAAGCAGGGCAGATGTTTACAATCCACTACTGCGCGAAAAGGGCATCAAGTCCTTGCTCGGCGTTCCTTTGTTTGTCGAGGGCCGTGCAACCGGTGTACTTCATGTCGGCAAGGTCCATTTTGCAAACTTCACTAGCGAGGACGTGCGACTTTTGCAGTTGGCGGCTGACAGAATAGCCCTCGCCATCGAGAATGCACGTCTTTACCAGGTTGAAAAGACTGCGCGCGCCGTCGCGGAAGAGGCAAATCGAGCCAAAGACGAGTTTCTGACTATTCTTTCACATGAGCTTCGCACACCCCTCACGCCTATCATTGGCTGGGTCCATATGATGCAAAATGGTGTCTTGCGGGAAGCTGAATTCGGTAAGGCGCTCTCGATAATCAACAGAAATGCCTACGGTCTCAAGCGCTTGATAAATGACTTGCTGGATATGTCGGCTATTTTGAGCGACAAGATGCGGATTGAGGCAGCCTCTGTTTTGCTGGCATCTGTTTTGTCGGAATCGGCGGAGAACCTGGCTTCCTATGCGCGCGACTCACGGGTCGAACTTCAGCTCGACCTTTCTATGGAAGCGTCTGCTTTGATCATCAAGGGCGATCGCAATCGTCTCATTCAAACTTTCTCCAACATCCTGCATAACGCAATAAAATTCTCCCCTGCCGGCAGCCAGGTGCAGGTCAAATGTGAGGCCAATGATTCTGAAGTAATTGTCCGCATCGTGGATCATGGGCAGGGCATATCGACTGAGTTTTTACCTTACGTCTTTGAACGCTTTCGACAGGAAGATTGTTCACGCACTCGTGCTTATGGCGGACTTGGGCTGGGACTGGCACTGGTTAAGAGCTTCGTAGTGGCCCACCGCGGCACAATTGAAGCGGCCAGCGAAGGTGAAGGTAAAGGAAGTGTATTTGTGATCAAATTGCCACGTGACGGCACGTTCCCCGGAAGAAATGGAGAAGAAGAGCGGAAGAGTGATCTTGAGAAAGGAAAAAATTGCGTACGCATTTTGATCGTCGAAGATCAACCGGATACCCTGGAAATGTTATCAGCGCATTTTCGAGTTAGGGGCTATGAAACTCTGCCTTGTGGTTCCGCCGCAGAAGCCATTGAGATTGCGGATCGGGAAACCTTCGACATATTGATTTCGGATATTGCTATGCCGACAACGGATGGACTGCAACTAATAAGAAACTTGCGTCAGAGGGAAAATCTGAAAGACGTTCCGGCGATAGCGCTAACGGGATATGCTGCTCAGAAGGATGTTGCGGCGGCAATTGCTGCCGGTTTCAATATGCACCTTGCGAAGCCAATTGAGCCGACCGAGCTTTCGGCGGCGGTCGAGAAGCTCCTGGCTTCTTGTCAGAACCCGGGGCGTTAGGGAGCGGAACACGGAGTCACAAAAAGACGGAAGATTACTATTTCGAGAGAATTCCTAGACAGGAATTCTTCTTTCGGCTACATTAAGTCCCCCCCTGACTTGCTGCGAGTATTTGAAATCTTTAAGCGCGGAAGGTCCTGATGATAGAGTCACGCTTGGCCCCGACTGCCGCTGCTAACTACTGGAATCTTATGCGATTCTCGAGTCAATTTTTACCTTCTCGAGGACAGGAAACCGGATCAAGTTCACCATCGAAAGATTCCTCGCTCAGGGAAACTCAACAAGGCCGCCGCGCTTTGGTTGTTGATGACACCTCTGATGTTACAGAGATGCTTTCGATGTTGATGACGCATGCGGGGTATGACGTATCCACAGCTTCGAGTGCTCATGACGCTATAGCCATAGCGCGCGACCGTCATTTCGACGTAATCATTTCCGATATTGGCATGCCCGAAATGAACGGCTACCAACTTGCAGAGGCATTAAGAGCGCTGCCGGGTTATGAGAATGTGCCTATGGTGGCAGTCACCGGTTATTCCATGTTTGACGATCGCAATCGCTCGCTAAACGCCGGGTTTAATGAGCATGTGACTAAACCGATTGACCCGCGTGCCTTCCTCGAACTTATCGAACAACTGTGAAACTAAGCTGCGCTTGCCATAAAGCAGTTGGGCGGTAGATGAAAACCTCGCCGCATCTTCCCGTAATTCTTAAATCCGAAACTGCCATACGCGCTGTTCAACTGTGTGCCGGTGCGATTGCGATTGGCCTGATCTTCTGGAAATTGCAATTCTCAACTTCATCAATTTGTTGCGGCGACTATGATGGTTACTATCACATCAAGTGGAGCCGCATGCTTTGGGAGTCGTTACGCAACCGAAACTTTCCACCTCAGTTTACGTGGTTGCCGCTTACGACCCTCGATCCAAGACACTACGTCGACCATCACCTGCTCTTTCATGTCCTCCAGATGCCATTCACATGGTTTGGCAACCTCCGCCTGGGCGCAAAAATTTCTGCAGCTATCTTCGCAAGCCTGGCGGTCCTCTCCTGCTACTGGCTGATATTGCGCTACCGAATCCGTTACCCACTGATTTGGCTGTTGGCATTGCTTGCATGTTCGGCGCCGTTTCTCTATCGGCTCAACATGGCAAAGGCGCCACCGTTTGCCATCATTTATCTGATAATCGGGATTCATCTTCTCTTCAGCAAAAAGTATTGGCCTCTCATTCCGCTCAGCTTCATCTTCACCTTAACTTACGACATGTTTGTCTTGCTGATTCTGGCAGCGATAATCTGGACCGCGGTGATTGGCTGGACAGAACGTCGCTTTGAATGGCGACCCTTAACCTGGGTGGCCATAGGAGCACTTGCGGGTTTGGTCATCAATCCTTACTTTCCTCAAAACCTGCACCTCCTCTACGAACATCTGAAAATCAAGCTGACCCCGTCGGATTTCTCTACCGACGTCGGGAAGGAATGGTATCCCTACGATTCCTGGGAATTCATTGGTAACTCGCTGGTGGCCTGTGTGGCAATGCTTGTTGGTTACATTAGTTTCGATCCTTCAGATCGGAGGCGCTCGCATCATCAATTGTTTTTCCTCATCTTTTCCACGGCGTTGATGATCATGACGGCACGCTCGAAGCGATTCGTCGAGTACTGGCCTCCTTTCGCCGTCATATTTTCCGCCTTCACACTCCAACCGTGGTTGCTCGGTACTCGTTCTACGCTGACCCGGTTATCAACTGATATGCTCGACGAGCTACAACCGTTTCTTGATCGGCATGGTCCCGGGTCACCAATAAATGAAACTGAGCGCCAGGAGCTTTTCAAATCAATTATCTCCGCAACCATCGCGATTGCTCTGGCTGTCGTCTTTTTCATAAATATTGCCGGTATCAAGGATCTCGGTGTTAAGGGCGTCATCCGGGACATTGCTGACAGTGGCTCGCACGACTATTATCGCGCGGGCGCTGAATGGATGCGCGCCAACCTGACGCCCGGCCAAATAATCTTCAACACAGACTGGGACGACTTTCCTCGATTATTTTATTTCGATCCAACTCACGCTTACGTCTCAGGACTCGATCCAACCTATCTCTACGATAAAGATCCGGCGCTCTCGAAACTCAACGACGACATCACACTGGGCAAGGAAGAGGATCCTGGTCCATTAATTCGTGATCGCTTTGGCTCGCGCTACGTGTTTACCGATAATTCGCACGGCGACTTCTTTGACAACGCCCAGAAGAGTGGTTGGTTTGAGATCGTCTACGAAGACCGCGATTGCACGATCCTCCATATCCGTGATCAAAAAGCGGAGCCGCCACCGGAGGAATCCGAACCTAATGACACTGGGAACGAAGAATCTCAACCGGAGCCGCAGCAGGATAACAGGCCGTGAATGGGGATGGTGGTTGAAGTTCACATTGATTTTTTGGTATGCCCCACGTGATTCCAAACAACACTTTTTTAGATTAATATCTGAATCAAATGCTGCGCAAACAACTTATTCCGAGCCTGATTATGCTGGCCCTGGTTGTCGCCGGAGTTACGCTGACCTCATGTGGCAACTGCAATAAGAGCGGTGCTCCTGCAAGTGCGCCCACCGAAGCGCAGCCGACGCCCGCCGTGTCACCAAAGACCGGTTTTGAGGCTGATCTTGATTACGTTCGCAGGGGTCAATACACATACGTTTGGGTCGTTTCCCGGAAAGACGGGAAGCCCCTCGATAGAAACGATGCCGCGTTTCTGCGAACGAACGCGCCACAGGTTGTTGATTGGGTCACTACCGATGAAGGCAAGCGAGTTATCGCAGGGACAAACTTTGACCTGACTAAAGGACCCTTGGGTTTATTAAAGAAACGCTTCAGCGTCGAGGACTACACGGGAAAATAAAAAGGCAGAACTCAGGAGTCAGGACTCAGAACTCAGGAGTCAGGACTCAGAACCCTTCTGAGTCCTGACTCCTGAGTCCTGAATCCTGTCTCCTATTTCTTCGCGAAGTCTCCAGCCTTGATGATTGTGATCTTAGAAGGATCGATATACCGGCGCATTGCCCTGACTATTTGTTCGGGCGTGAGCGCCTTCAGCTTGGCATCGAGGTCGGCGTCAAACTGAAGAGTTCTACCTAAAAACAGGTAGTTGTTCAAACGACTTGCCAACTCGTTGTCCTGAGCGCGACTAACCTGGCGCGATTGCAGGTAGCCAGACTTGGCGCCCTCGACCTCTTCGGCTGTGAAACCATCCTTCAACATTCGCGCGATCTC